>JASBUK010000072.1 GCA_030147925.1 Trueperaceae bacterium | reverse complement strand
TCAAAGCTTTCCTCAAACAGCTTAGACCCTCACTTATTCCTGAGCTCATGCTCGCCTTCTCTGACGCTGTCCTTGCTGTTACCCCGCTTGATGTTCAGCAGACCTTTCATCACTGTGGGTATATTTGATGCAAATGCTAATGGTTTGCAAAGCTAGAGATTCATAAATGAAGTTAGCGCTCGGGATTTCGTAGGCCGAGCGCTAACTTGGAAAAGTTTAGTTTGACTATCTTTAAGTGGGCAGCGTAAAAATGACCCGATCTACCGCCATAGCCAAAAACAGCAGGCTTAGATAAAGCATGGAGAACTTATATAGTGATACAGCCTTTGGACGACTGATATTGAAGTAGAGTTGCAAGGCCCGCACGACCAGCAAGCCATTTAAAAAGACCGTGGCGACAATATAGACCCAACCAAGTTCGCGCAGTGTCAAGGGTAAAAGGGAAATTACCACCGTTAGCACGGTATAAAGCGCAATCTGGACCACGGTGATTTTTTCGCCTAGCACCACCGGCAGCATGGGCACGCCAACTTCGGCGTAATCGTCTTTAATCAGCAGGGCCAGCGCCCAAAAGTGCACCGGAGTCCAGAAAAAGACGATGGCAAAGAGATACCAGGCCAGAGGACTGAGATCACCGGTTATGGCCGCCCAGCCAACCAGTGGCGGAAAGGCTCCGGCGGCGCCGCCAATGACGATATTGTGCCAGGTGCGACGCTTGAGCAGCATGGTGTAGATGAGCACGTAAAACACCAGCCCGGCCAAGGCCAGCATGCTGGTTAGCAAGTTGGCGGCCCACCACAGCAGGACAAAAGAGCCCGCGGCTAGACTAAGCGCGAACAATAGCGCATCGCTCGAGCTAATTCTCTCGGTCACGGTAGGACGTTTGGAAGTGCGTTTCATGCTGCCGTCAATATCTCGGTCGATAACCATGTTTATGGCGTTCGCGGCGCCTGCAGCCATGTAGCCACCCAACGCCACAGCTAAAAACAGAACAGTGCCCGGCCAACCACCCGCTGCAATGATCATGGCCGTAAGCGTAGTAAACAAAAGCAGACTGATCACTTTGGGTTTGGTTAGCGTAATATAGTCTTTCCAAACAGGTTTTTCCTGCGTTATTGACCGGGCTGGATCGCTTGTCGGCTGCGCACTCAACTCAGCTCTTGGTACACCCGGCGCTAGGGCGCTGGCGCTGAGCAAAAGTAAGATTATCCATAACGAATCGGCTAAGAGCAAGTGAACGAGTTGTAGCCAGATGGGGGTGAGCAACAAGACATTGACAAGACCGGCACCAAGTTGAAGCAGCAAAATGAAGCCCAACCAGCGGGCAAAGCGCCTTACCCGGACATCCGGGCGCAAATGGCTAAGCAGCCCGGCGGTTAAGAGCAAATAAAGCCCCACCGACATGGCTATAAGTGGGTGCAACAGGCGCAGGCGGATAAAGACATTGGCCGTGGGCGAAAAGTCTTGCCGGATGCCATCGATGAGACTTTCGGCTGGAAAGAGGGTATCGCCCAGAGCGGTAATAGCGCCACTGATGCCTAGCAACAAACTGCCAAAGAGGGCAATGCCCAGCAGCCAGCTAATAGCGCGTTGTCCACGCAGCACCAATGCTCGTCCGCCCGAGGCCCACCAGGCGGTTAAGGTCAGGGCGGCTAATAGCAAAAAGGTATTGGCAAGGTGAATAGAAACAGCAAAACCCCTGGCGACCGAGGCGTTTTCAGCGACTAGCTCAAAAACCACCAAACCAGCGCCAATCAGCGCTTCGGTTATGATCAACGCAATTGCCCACTTGGCACCAAGACGTACCAGGCTACCTTTTGGGTAGCTCCTAAAGGCCCAGATCAGTAAAGCCAAGACCAGCAGCAAAGCCAGCCCGCTGGAGAGACGATGACCAAACTCAATCAGCGTGTTTAGCTCAGGAGCGCGTGGCAGCACCTCGCCACCACAATTGGGCCAACTGTTGCCACAGCCGGCACCGGAGCCCGTAGCGCGCACCAGTGCACCCCAGAGGATGACCAGAATGTTGTAGCCAAGCACGCCCCAGGCATAGACGGCAAAATGCGATAGGGAAAAGCTAGTGACGTGGGCGCTACTAATTCTGGCTCGAGCCATCAGTGTGCACTCCCTCCAGAAGAATGCCCGGCTTGCTCTTTATGATGTTTTTCCGTGTCCTGGTCAGCCCGTCTTACTTCGCGGGCAAACCAAATGGTAAGGCCTATAAATCCCGCTAGGCCAACACCCCACCAAAACAACCACCAGGCCATGGGTAATGCGTATTCGTTAATTTCAGTCATTAGTTACCTTTCTTAAATGAGGTAAAAGATCAGAAACAGAGCCAGCCAGGTTACGACAACAAAATACCAGAGCAGAGCACCGGCCTCAACCACCCAGTAGTTTTGTGGTGAAAAACGTCCACGCCGCGCCGAAGACCACAGTGCCAGCAGAGTAACAAGGCCTGCAACAATGTGCAGAACGTGAAAGCCGGTTGTTAAGTAGTAAATGCCACCGTAGCGGTCGGTGGCCACCAAGCCCAGCGTCACCCAGTCGTAAAAAATGCCGATAAGGGCTAGCAAACCAAGGAAAAAAGCGATCATTAAGTTGCTCACCAAGGCCTGTTGATTACCCTGGGAAATGGCGCTAACGGCTCTGCGGAAAGGGAAGACGCTGGTGATAAAGAGCACCGTCAGTATGATGCCCAGCACGTAGTTTAATTCGGCTGGCTGGCTGGTGCCGCTGAAAAGGAAGCGCATCGAAAAAAGCGTGACAAAGGTCATGGTTTCAGCCAGGATAAGCAGCCAGAAGCTGCCCCGGAACATGCGCAGTTCTTTTTGGCTGATGGGTTTGGCAGCTGTGCTTAAGGTCATGACTACTTCGCTCCTTTCGTGGTGGTGGCTAACAGGCTCTCGGGGCTGGGGCTGCCTTCGCCATATTCGTAAATATCCCAGGTCAGCACCGGCTCCTTTTCAAAGTTGTGTTGTGGAGGCGGCGAAGAGGTTTGCCACTCGAGGGTTTTAGCACCCCAGGGGTTGGCGGGTGCTTTGGGGCCGTTTAGCCAGGAAACGACAAAGTTTATCAGCGGGATAAAGAAGCTGATACCAAAGATGAAGCCCCAGATTGACGTCCATAGATTTAAGTCACTAAGGTAAGGCAGATACTCAGCCACACGTCGATTCATGCCCAAAATGCCGCTGATGTACATGGGGAAGAAAAGCATATTAAAGCCAATGACCATTAGCCAAGCACTGACTTTACCCCAGAACTCGTTGTACATTCGCCCGGTGAATTTAGGGAACCAATAGTGGAGGCCGGCAAACCAGGCAAAGACCATGCCGCCGACTATGGTGTAGTGGAAGTGCCCCACGACAAAGTAAGTGTCTTGCAACATAAAGTTTGCCGGGGCGTCGGAGACGAATACTCCGGTTAGGCCGCCAAAAAGGAAGTTAAAAACGCTAAACAGCACAAAGAGCATGGGGGTATTCAGGCGCATCCGGCCACGCCAGATGGTGCCGAGTATCACCAGATAAAAAAGGCCGGTAGGGATGGAAATCAGTTCGGTGGTGGTCATAAACGGAATGATGCGTTCGCTGGCGCTGGCCGTAAACATATGGTGTACCCAGACGAAGCTTGAAAGCAGCATTACCCCTAGATAGCCTGCTACCGCCCAGCCGTAACCAAAAAGGCTCTTGCGGGACATGACTGGAGCTATCTCCAGCCAGATGGCCCAGGCGGGCAGAATGATGATATAGACCTCCGGGTGACCAAAGAGCCAGAAGAGGTCCTGCCAGACTAGAGGCAGACCGTCGGCGCCAAAGAAACTAGTGGGGATAAGCCGGTCGGTCAGACCCATGATCATGGCTACGGTGACTACCGGGAGCCACAGCAAATTAAGAACCGAGGTTACCAGCATGCCCCAAGCGAACATGGGCATTTTGCCAAAGGTCATCCCTGGGGCGCGCATATAAAGGATGGTGCCAACGACATTGACTGCGGTTAACAGCGAAGAAAGCCCTAAGCTGAAAATCCCGAGATAATAAAGAATTTGCCCGGACGGTGCTTGGGCAGTCAGGGGCGCATAGGCGGTCCAGCCAGCTTGCAGACCCCCCATCAGCGGACTTAAGGCGATGGCCAAAACGCCGGGGATTACAAACCACCAACTAATGCCGTTGACATAAGGAAAGGGCATGTCCTCGGCACCGACAACCAGTGGAACAAAGTAATTACCAAAGCCCCCGACGATAGCCACTACAGCTACTGCAAAGATCATCAGCGAACCATGCACACCCACGGCGGTGTTGTAATCCTGGGCACTTCTGAAAAAATCCAGCATAGGGGTTAGCAACTCGATGCGCATTAGCATAGCGGCCAGCCCGGCGAAACCAAAGGAAACCCCGGCAGTTACCAAGTACTGGATGCCGATAACTTTGTGGTCGGTGTTGTAGCGCCAGTAGCGGGCGGTTCCCGTGCCTTCGTCCCAGGTTGAGGGATAGCCAAACCACGGTCTTACCCAGTGTTCCCAGGCGCCGCCACCCAGCACCCAGCCAAGCATGGCGAAGACGAAGCCAACCGTTACAGAAATCTCGGTAAACAAAGGCCCGCGCTGAAACAGTGCGATAAGCCCGGTGCCCAAAAACAAGCCCGTGACGCCCCAGATAAGGGCGCGTAGCATGGGGGCGATGGTTCCAAAAAAGGAATAGCCTTGGGCGGGTGGTGATTGCGGTTTTGTCGTCATTGACCTACCTCCGCGCCGTTTAAGTTAGTGCTGGGAATATTCATCTGCTCCATATCTTGGTTTTGCTGCCCCATATTCATGTTTGCCGGTGCGCCCTCCTCTGCTAACCAGGCCTCGAATTCTTCTTCAGTAACCACCCGAACCGCCGTACGCATGCGGGCGTGTCCAACACCGCAAAGCTCGGCGCATTGCACGCGCGTCATTGGATTTTCTTCTGTGCTGGTAAGCTCATTGGGCGTTAGGTAAAGAATACGGGCCTGGCCGGGAATGGCGTCGGTCTTTAAGCGAAATGACGGAATCCAGAAGGCGTGGTTTACATCTTTTGAAGTGACGACGAACTTTACGGTTCGACCCAGAGGAATAACTAGTTCTGGTGACTCGTCTTCAAGTTCCAGATCGTATTGCGGATATTCGTAATTCCATTGCCACTGTGAGGCTATGGCGTTGACTACCAAGGGGTCTTCCGCTTCAGCCGAGGCCCAGATTTCCCTGAGGCCGATGATGCCGGGATCAAAGACTACAAAAATCGTCAAGGCCGCGCTGATAAGCAGCCAGCCCCAGGAGAGCAGTGGATGACTGCGGCGCTGCACCGGCGCGTCGCCGGTCTCGCCCGGTCGGGCGCGAAATTGGGTGGCGCTGTAAACCAGCAGCAAAACCACTAAAACCGCAATGGGAATGACCAGGGGTAGCAAAAAGAATATTGCCTCGTCGGAAACTTCACCTTCGACGGCGGCAACTGCTGGATAATTGTTGATGATGATGGGAACTAAAGCCTCGCCAATGAGGCTGAAGACGACCCAAAGTCCTATTAAAATCCACCAGTCTCTGGCCCAGCCTTTCATTGCCTTACTCCTTTCCATGTCGTCATGCGTCACCTGCAAGGCTGCTTGTTTCAGCCGAGCCAGAGCCGATGACTTCGATTTTGCCCTTCATGCCGTTTAGGTAGTGTTCGCCGGTTTGTTGGAAGCAGCCATATTCCCATATCCCGGGTGTATCGGGTACGGTGAAACTAAAAGTAAAGCTGCCGCCGGGCTCGAGCACCACCATAAAGTTATTGGCCATTTCCACTAAGATGTCGGGCATGGTCATTTCGGCGGCTAAGTCCTGGCTGACAAACATTCGCATGCTTTCTTCGGCTACTGCTTCAGGCATTGATTCACCCATTTGCATATCGCCTTCGGTTTCAGCGCCCATATCCTGCTCCATAGCAGCGTCTGCGCCCATGTCCATGCCACCCATATCCATAGCCATGGGTACAAGCAGTTCGTCGAGATTATCGCCGCTTATCTCGAAACCTCGGAACATAAACATGCTGACGCCTTTAGCCTCGCTAATAATTAGATCAGTGCCGACAAAAAACGGAATCTCAAAGCCGTCTTCCTGCCTTTCTCCAAAGATGGTTTCGTCCTTGGCGGGATTTTGCCCCACCATGAATTCGTGGGGTTTGCCGGGGTTGGCCTGCGAATCGTTGTACAGCCGAATAGTAATGGTTTCACCAGCGCGCCAGACCATCTCACCAGGGAAGTAGTCGTAATCGGTCATGTTGATTTCAAAGCTGTTGCCCTCGGCAATGCGCTTTACCCGGGTGTTGCCAAAGGTGAGAGTGAGATAAACCAAAGCGGCAGCGATGACGAGGGATGCGAACAGCGACCATAAACTTACGCCTCGCATAGCAGTACGCCCCCCATGGACATCTTGCATAGCGGATTCCTCCTCGTTATTTATTTACACAATCTCACCTTATGCTCATTTGATTTTATACACAAGCGGTTAAACGGGGGATGTCCGTCCCCCAAATGGCGGACAGGCCGGGACAAGTGCGATGTCGGGCGAAAAAGGACTGTTTGGAACAATTATCTCGTGACAAACAAGTATACTGGTGTGTAGATGGCTTTGCTTCACAAGCGGATTGCCGCCTTTAGAACTCCTTTAGTCCTGGGCATGGTTTTATTTGTCTCGGCTCATCACCTGTTGGTGCGTAAAGCGCCCTGGGGCTGGCATCTTTGGTCTGAGGTGCTGCTTTATGGCGTGGGTGGTCCTATTGCCGCCTGGGTTTTGCTCGGTTGGTTGGCTAAAGGTGTAGCAGTGGCCGAACAAGCTGAGCTTAAGCGGGCAGAAGCGGCAGTTAACTTAGCGCAGCGCAACCGTCAGATCGAAGCGCTTTATACGGCCAGCCGTCTTTTGGCTGGTTCACGCAGCGTGGCTGACATGATGGGGCCGCTCTTAGACCTTGCCTGCCGGATTGCCTGTGCCGATCATGGCGCGCTTATCTTTCATCCCGAGGGCAGTGATGAACCCCTGGTAGTGAGCACCGATGATGGCGAACTGGCCTTTCAACCTAAAAGCCGGGCGCTCTGTCTAAGCTGTGTGCAAGCGCCTTATTGTTCCTTACCCAAAGAAGTGCGTTGTTTGCCAATTTTGGCTGGTTCAGAAGTTTTAGGGGTCTTGCGCTTACAAGGTGGGCAATTTGACGCCACCACAGATCACAGCCTCGACACACTCTTAAACGAAATAACCACGACCTGGTGGGCCAGACGCGCCGAGGGTCGGGCGCTCTCGGCCTTTCGCAAGATCGGCTCGAGCTTTCGCAATCAGGGCCATCTTGAGCGGGCTCTAGAGCAATTTGTGGATTTACTCTGTGAGGCTTTGGGTGCCAGCGCCGGGGCGGTTTATCGGCTGGGACAAGACGGCTTTATGCTAAAGGGACGGGGTGGACAGGGCCAGGTTCCGCCGCCGGAAATGCTTAAGCAGCAAAACAACTCCATCTGGACTGAAAATAACGGACGGCTTGCCTTTGTGCTAACCGAAGAAGGTAGTTTGGTGGCCCTGGAATTTACCAGCGCGGACTCTTTGCCCATTCGTGACTTACGCTTGCTCAGGATAGTTGCTTCGCAAGCCGATTTTTTGTTACAGATCACCGAGGCTTCATCAAGCTTAGTCTGGCAAGAACGCCAGCGTCTGGCCGGAGAATTGCATGATGGCTTGGCCCAGACTTTGGCCTATTTGCATTTGCAGATGCGGCGTACCCAGGAGGCTTCTCAGGACAAGAAACGCGAGGCCGTGGATAAGTCGATGATCGAGCTTAGCCAGGTCACCTTAGAAGCCTACGAGGACGTTCGCAAAACAATCGATGACCTGCGACTCTACCCACGTACAGGTGAGCTTGCCAGTTCCTTCTTGCAGAGGTTGGCTATGTTAGGCGCAGCCCGCGAGGATATTGCCATTGATGTGAACCTGCCTGAGGATTTCGATGCCCCACAGGCAGTCGTAATTCAACTGGCGCGTTTGCTGCAAGAAGCCCTGACCAACGCCATCCGCCACGGCAAGGCCAGGCGCATAATTATAGCGCTGTCTTGTGAAGGCAACGATAGGGTCTTTTCTATAAGTGACGATGGTTTAGGGTTTGATCCCGGCGGGGTCCCTGTCCAGGGCCATCACGGTCTTAGAGTGATGCGTGAGCGCGTCGAAGGTTTGGGCGGCAGCTTTGAGCTTTTTAGCCAACCAGGTCAAGGTACTACCATCCGGGCGCGTTTTGCCGAGCAATTATTGGTGGTTAAACATCCCTTAGTAGCTGACCGGGCGCTACTGTCATGATTCGCGTGCTGGTCGTCGAAGATCACACCCTCTTTAGACAGGCGTTGGTACGTCTGTTGAGTGACGAAGGTCTGCAAGTCGTGGCCGAAGCTGCCAGTGGTGAAGAAGCCTTGTCGCTGGCTGAGCAATACCAGCCGGACGTTATTCTGATGGATTTACATATGCCCAAAATGGATGGGGTCGAGGCGGCCCGGCGGCTTTCGGATCAGACCAATATCCTCATGCTTACCGTATCTGAAGATGATAACGACCTTTTTCGCGCGATTGAGGCGGGGGCCAGTGGCTACGTGTTAAAAAACATTGAACCCCAGGAATTGATTCGCGCTATCAAAGATGTAGTTCAAGGACACAGTGTACTTGCCCCAGAGGTGACGACTATTGCCTTAAAAGCCTTGCGCCAGCGTGTCCCACGCGGCTCTGGAACAGGTAAAATCCCTGATCTGAGTGAGCGTGAACGTCAGGTTTTGACGCTGATTGCCCAGGGAAAATCAAACCGCGCTATTGCCGAAAGCCTGGGTATTTCGCAGCACACCGTCAAGACTTATGTAGAACGCCTCTACGAAAAACTAGGCGTGTCCTCCCGAGCCGAGGCGGCGGTGGCAGCCAGCGAAGTTGATCTGAATTGAAAGAAATTAGTGGTTAGTAGTTTGTAGTAGGTGGTTGGTAGTGGGTAGGAATGGCGTTTCTAGAAAGTTTCCTTGCTGAGTCCTTTTGATTAGCAGTCAATTGACAAATTCCAAATGTCTGACCTTACCAGCGCTGGAAAATCCCTGGTTTCTACCTTCTACTAACTACTTTCCACTTTCCCCGCTGCTGTCCTAAAGCAAAGCAAAGAGCCCTACCAGAATGACGAAGATGCCAAGCACCAGCTTGACTAAGCCGCGATGGGTGATATGCAATCTGCTGATCTTGCGCAGAACCGGACGACTGCTGCTAACGCCAACCAGTAGAACCAGCGGCAAAATAAAGGCCAGATTGTAGCTGGTTAGCAGGGTATAGGCGTAGGCTTTGCTGGAAAGTCCACCGATAAGGGCGGCTACCGCTAAATACATGGCTCCGCCACAGGGAATGGTGCAAGTACCAATGAGTACGCCGCCGACAAAAGCGGCGCCGATGGTGGTCTTGCGGCCCCATTTGTGGGCCAGACCGTGCAGTGAAGCGGGCATGCTGAGCTTGATGGGATTGTTGGGAATGACGTATTCGGCGACCATGATCAGCCCGAGAATGACTGCAAAGAAACCGGCCAAACGGGTAAAGATGTGGGTGTTGCCAAAAACTCTAAGGCTGGTGACCTCGATAAAGCCCACACCGAGGAAGAAGTAGAGCATAAAAATACCCAGGATATAAGCACCGGCAACGGCCCAGACATAGAGCCAGGCTCGGCGGGTATCACCACGCTGGCTGGACTGTTCGACAATTGCCATGAGCGCACCGATAAACAGCAGCAGCGTGGTAATGGCGCAGGGGTTTAAGCCGTCGGCGAAGCCTGCCACGGTAGTAAGTCCCAGAGCTGGCAGGGGATAGGCCTCTAGCCAGGCAGCTGAGGGCATCTGCATGGGATTGGTAAAGGCGAGGTATACGCCTGTTGCCAACAGAGTGAGGCTGGCTATTATGAAAAAGCTTGTTTTGGCCTGACGCATCAGCGCTTATCAGCTAACAATCAGCTTGCCCCGCATAAAGGGGTTTTCTTTGCCACCGCAGCAGATATCGCAATAAAAGAGATATTCACCCGGCTCGGTGGGTGTAAAGCTAAAAGTGCGGGTCAGTTTGGGCCCGACTTTTTCTTCAACATCGAAAGCAGGAACGACAAAGTTATGCCAGCCACCACCGTCAGTGTGAAACTGGTTGTCCAAGTTGATCATGGTTATGGTCACGGGTTTGCCGGCTTTGGCGCGAACCAGAGCGGGTTTCCAGCCGGACATATTGATTTGCAAAATGGCCCCTGGTTGATCTGCTTTAGCTGTTCGGAAATAAGGAGCTAAAAATAGAGTTGCTGCTAAACCTAGGACGACTAGGCCTGCCAGTCCCAGTAACAACGCGGGTTTTTTCGAAGCGGCTTTAGGAGCCTGATTTTTTGCCATTTATCTGCCTCCGGTACAAAATCTCTACTCTAGAGCATCGTCTGTAACGGGCTAAGTAACCAGAGACATTTGTCCCAAAGTCGTCTTTGATGCCGGTTTCGTTAAAAAGATGCTTAATCAAGTGTGACCTCAAGCTCTCTGTTGGCTACGGTGTTAGGCCAACCCAGAAACTTGAGCTTCCAGTTCATCATGACCCCTTTCTATTCACGTTCACGCACCACCTCGGCCAGCTCGAGCCGTTTTAAATCGCGTATAACCGGCCAACTGGCTAGCAATACAGTGACGATGGTTCCTAAAACTACCCAGGCAACCATATCCAGATGCAGGCTGATACCACCGGGCAAAAAGTCGGGGAAGTCGCCCATCGAAGCCTGGGCAACCCTGAGCCCCAGCGGAATGCCAAGCGCTAAACCCAAAAGCGCGGTGAGCATAGTTTCTAGCATAAACAGGCCGCCGACCTCGCGGGCGCGAAAACCCAGCACTCGCAAAGTGGAGAGTTCGCGTCGCCGCTCTAAGGCATTGACTACCACGGTGTTATAAAGCAACGCCAAACCCAGCAGCAGCGCAAAGACTTCAATGATGCCGATAAAGGCTCGGGAAAGCTGGAAAATACGCTCTAAGTCTTCGCGCTCGACCTCCCGATCATCGATGCGGGCGATTTCTGCCTGGGCGCTTAGAGCCGCTAGGGCTTCATCGCGCTGGTTCTCTGCGACTTTAAGCAAAGCAGCCGTCACCGGCGCCTCGAAACCACCGAGTGATGAACCTAACACGGCCTGGAAAAAACGCGTTAGAGCCGCCGGGAGCTCCAATAACTTTTGGGCGTCTTCTAAACGGAGCACCACGGGTCGTGCCAGCGGATAATTGACCCGGCCACCTGCTGTTAGCTCGAGCTGATTGAGTGGGCCGCGCAGGCTGAGTTTTCCCTGGCTTTCCGGCAAACCTTCGGCTAAGAGCGCCTGACCGGCAGCCGGAGGCGACAGCGCCATGAGTTGACTGTCCTGGGCAAGACCCAGTGCATAGGTGCGAATCTCCTCACCGGCTATGTTGATATTTAGAGGCAGCTCGAGCAGACCCTCGGCGCGGGTCACACCGGGGAGTGCGGCCAACTCACTGAGCCAGTCCTCGGTTTGCGGCAGCCTGGGCACTGCGCGAAAGTCATACTGGCGCACAGCCTGGACCCGTGTTTCAATCCTATTCATTTCTTTTAAGACCAGTGCCGGCGCCAGCGCCAGCCCGGCTGCAAAGGTCACGCCGACCGCAGTTAAGAGCGTGCGCAATGGGTAACGCAGTAAATTGCGCAGCGACATCCTGATGCCCACCGAAGCTATCTGTGCTAACTGTGCCCAGCGAAAACGACGACCCTGGGAAGGAACCTCGGGTCGCATAGCCTCCGCTGGTGGAATATGCGCCGCGGCCCAGGCGGGTACCGCTCCGGCCAGTGCGCCACTTAACAGCGCAAAGCCGATTCCCAGCAAGATTAAATCGGGTTGCCAGAGGTTGCCGCCGGGAGGGGTGCCTAAGTCGGCACCAAAAATCTGCCGGATATAACGGGCGACGGGCAAGCCTAAAGGCGCACCAAGCAAGCCACCGGCGGTTGCCAGCAACATGGTATAGCCCAAATAGTGCAGCCCAATGGCGGCGGGTGAATAACCCAGGGCACGCAATAGTCCAATCAGACCACGCTCTTGCCGAACTATCCGAGACAGCAGGATAAAACCACCCAGCGCCCCGGCCAACAAAAAGAAAATGGGGAAGACTAAAGCCGCGCCGCCGATAGCCTCTAGATGCACGCGGATATTGCGCACGCTGGCTAAATCCTGACCCCTGGTTAATGTGACGCGGTAGCGACCCAAAAGCTCACGCAACGAGGCCATGACGCTTGCTTCTGCTCCGGGGTTGAGCTCGAGCACAAACTCGGTCATTCCTCCGCTGCGCCCCAATAGTTCTATGGCGCTTGCTTGCGAGACAAAGACCGCCATGTAGCTGCGCGGCATGGCCATAAAACCACCGGGCGGGATCATAGAAAGTTGTTCGGGTTGGCGCACAATGCCGACTACGCTGAGTGTCAGCATATCGCCGGCATCAGTCTTGAGGCTTAGCTCGTCGCCTAGCTTAAGCCCGTGGTAGCGAGCGGCGCCTTCGGCAATTAGCAGTTCATTGGCGGTGCCCGAGAGATAACGGCCCCTGACTATCTCCACCTTGCCCAGCTTGGGTTCTTGTGGCGCAGGTAGCGAGATAACCCGCACGGTGACGCCGGGATGTCCGGCGGCAACAGTTTCAAGGCCAATGCGGCCCTCGACGCTGCTAACGCCGGGTAGAGCTTCTACCTGACTTAAGACCCGCTGCGGCGCAAAGACCACTTCGGCCAAAACATCGGCCAAACCTAAGCGTCGATACAAAGACTCGGTGGCCGGGGTAAGGCCTTCATAGGCCATGCGTATCCCGGCAAAACCGGCAATGCCCAGGGTAAAAACCAGCGCTAAGGCCAGGGCTTGCCCAGGGTGGCGGCTTAAGTCGCGCAGGAGTTTACGGGCGAGCATCAGGTCTCCAGTTGCTCAACCGTCAGTGGTTTGTGGTTGAAGCTGTCTGTGGCGATAGTTCCGTCTTTAAGTTCGATGACCCTATCAGCCACTTGCGCTAATGCGGTGTTATGGGTAACCAGCAGCACGGTACGCTGTTCTTGGCTAGTGAGCTGCCTAAAGACGTCAAGCACCTGCAAACCGGTTTCCGAATCGAGGCTGCCGGTTGGCTCGTCGGCCAAAATTACCTCGGGGTTTTTTACCAGGGCCCTGGCCACGGCCACGCGCTGCTGCTCGCCACCGGAAAGCTGGCCCGGGAAGTGACGAGCACGCGCGCTTAAACCCACGGCTTTAAGCAAGTCGTCAACGACACGAGGCTTGTCCACCAATTGCGCGGCCAGCAAGACGTTCTCGCGTGCAGTGAGTGTGGGTACCAAGTTAAAAAACTGAAAGACAAAACCTGCCTTGCGCCGCCGATAGAGGGTTAGTTCTTGTTCGGACAGTTGGCCAAGATTAGTTTCACCCACCCGTATTTTTCCGCTGCTGACCTTATCCAGGCCGCCGATTAGGTTCAGCAGCGTGGTTTTGCCTGAGCCTGAGGGTCCCAGCACCACCACGAACTGGCCCGCTGGAATCTGCAAGTTGACGGCTGAGAGGGCACGAACTTCGGTGTCACCCATGCCGTAAACTTTGCTGACCTGCTTAAGCTCAATGCCACTACTCATGCTCTCTCCTGATTCTGGAAAGTCGGTTTAAGCCTTACTGCCTCGGGGAGTCGGACTATAGGTCCATATTTGCATAATTTCTGTTAAGACCTCTTCGGTTTTTATGCCCTTAGCCGAGGACAAGCAGTCGTAAAGGTGTTCCTCGATAAGTGACGCTTCGATGTGCTCCAGAGCGCTGCATACAGCACGGAGCTGGTAAATGACTTGTGGGCAAGGGGCGCCGTCACGCGCCATTTGCTCCACGCCCCGCAAATGCCCCTGAGCCGTGGCTAGACGCCTGAGCGTTTGTTCTCTTGCTAGTTCATTCATATCCAACCTCGCTTCCCGCAGCAAAGAGTATCCTCCTTAGGATGTTTCTTTAACTACTCTAAGAAGTTCTTGTGCCAGTTTTAACGCCTCTGGATAAGGCCGCTGCCAGACATTGCGCCCAAAGATAAGGCCGTTACAGCCTGCCGCTAGAGCCAACCTGGCCTGGGCAACTGCATCTGCCGCCGACAGCCGTTCCCCACCTGAGGCGATCACCAAGGCCCGTCCGGCGGCGTTCACCACCCGGCGCATGGCCTCTTCTTTACTTAGCTCGAGCTCCCTATAGGCCTTGGGATATTGCTCCTTTTTGGCGGGGTCGTAGCGGGGGATGTTGACCTTGATTACATCTGCGCCCAGCTCAAGCGCTTCGCGTGCGGCATATTCAATGGCAAAAGGCGAGTCCTTGCCACCCTTGGCAACGATGTCGCGGCCACGTGGATAGGCCCAGACAATAACAGGCAAACCATAGCGATGAGCTTCTTTGCGCACCTGCTGAAACTGGGCAATGTCACGGTCTTGGGCCGGTGAGCCGACAAAGAGCGTATAGCCTACCGCCAGAGCGCCCAAGCGCAGGGCGTCTTCCACGCTGCCGGTTAAAGGGCTGAAGGCTTCGTCATCCGGCGGCACGCTGGTCTTGCCGTTGAGTTTTAGCACCAAGGGGACTTGCTCGGCATAGTCCGGCAGATATTGTTCGGCCAGACCCAAGTGTACGGCAATAGCCGAAAAACCGGCCTCGGCAGCCAGTTTGAACTGATGATGGGGGTTGCCGGCCTCGGGTGTGTCCAAAAAGTCAACCGGGCCGTGCTCGAGCCCCTGGTCTATGGGCAAGATAGCTAAACGTCCACCCGTACGACTCAGGAGCGTATGTAAGCGGCTGCGGCGTCCTATGGGTAGATGATTTATAGTTTGGAATTTCATTTTCACCTTTCTTTCTTGAGTGAACTGTTCTGAGTGTTATTTAGGATTTGTCATTGTTTTGAAACATTGTTTTCTTTTATCTTTCATCACTCAGGCCCTCAAAATATTTGGCGTGCTAGTGGTTTCACAGCACCAGCAGACGCTGGCTCCAGGTACTGGTACGGCCTGCTTGCGCCAACTGCCGCTGAGCCAGGATTCCCGTGCTACCGCCACCATTGCTATAAGAATGAGCATTACCCCCAAAGCTTCTAAGAGGCTCACCGTTTCGCCAAAAATAACAGCGGCGAGACCCAAACCCAAGACCGGCACTAAAAAGAACACCATCGAGAGCCTGCCTACGTCACTGTGTTGTAAAAGCAGATACCAGGTCGCCGTGATAAAGGCAGTGGCCGCTAGGGCCAAAAAGAGCAATAAGCCTATAAAGCTGACGTTCCAGCTAATCGTTGAACCTTGCTCGAGCAAGCCCGAGGCCAATACCAGAGGTAGGCCTCCCAAGATGAGCTGCCAGGCGCTCAGCGTCAGTAACGGGGTTTGCGGCCCCAGCCATTTTATGAGCACACTGCCAAGCGCCAGACTAACAGCAGATATCAGGGCCAGAACCGCGCCCGTAAAGCCAAAGGCATCAGGTGCACTCAAGGCAGGGTAAGCAATAAATAGGATGCCGCCCAAGCCAAAGCCCAGCGCGAACCATTTATCCGAGGTCATTTTTTCACCCAGCAGCATTGCGGCTAAGCCCACTATGACAAGAGGTTGAAGATTGCCGAGCACCGAGGCAATGCCTGCCCCCGCCAGCCCTGGGCTGAGGAACATGGTGCCATAGGCCAGCGTTGTGGGGCCTAGCGCCAAAACCAAGAGCCAGGGCCAGAAGCGCCTTGGGGGCCACAGGGGTTGATGCAGCAGGGGCAGAAGGCTGAATAAGGCCAGGCCTGCAATCAATAAGCGCAGGCTGGCAAAACGTAGTGGTGGAGCGTAGGGGAGACCAGCTTTAATGGCAATAAAACAAGCGGCATTAAAGACTGTGATGGCTATAATAAGCAGCAGTCTTAGGCCCGTTTTGCTGAACCAGGGGTTGTTTCTTAAACTTGATCCGTGGTGAACAGCCCAAACTGCCTTAGGAGCACGAGAGGGTTTTTGACTAAATGTCATGCCCCTTTTAGCTTGGATGTCGTGTGTGAGATTTGCCAACATGATTTCCCTTAAGTTTGCGTTGAGGCTCGGGCGGCAGGCTCATTGCGCTGCATTATTTAGCTCACGACAGTACGTGGTCGGGCTGTGTGACGGTCTGATTGAGCTGAACGACGTTGATTCCCTCTATCGCGAGTTCATCGAATAGCCACTGCGGTTCAATTACCTGCTCGGGCAGCCACACGCCGGGCTTGTCAAGCCGGCCGCTGACCACCGCTCTGGAAACAATGGCCGCCACCAGGGCAGTCGTCGCGGATTCCTCCTCACCATGCACCAGATAGCGTGCCTGACGCCCTTTAGCACTGGCCTCAGTCAGCACGGCATAGACGGGCTGAGCGTTGCCGGTCGGCAGGCTGTTTAATAGCGGCAATATTACGCGCTGCACCGCCGCTGATTTAAGTAGTGGGGCCAGGCCTAGTTTAGTTACGGCTGCAAGCATAGTGGCGCTCCAGTTGGGCTCGAGCGCCAGATAAGTCGAGGCGGTCTCGGCCCCTAAGGTTTCCGGGTAAAAGAATTGCCCTGGCAACGGAAAGTGATAAGCTCGGCGCGGCCCAAGCGGAGCCGGGAACAGACTGATACGAGACTCGCCAAAACTGCGTATTACTCTCCGCTCACCTGGTACTTCGTAGCGCTCGCCGGAGGCGCCAATCATATAGGCCATAGCCATATCGCCGGGCTGATCGGCTAAGCTAAGCAGCGTAGTGGTGATAATTTTGGCGCCTGTACCCACTTGCTCACTGGCGGCTTTGGCCATGACATTGGCCAGACCGGGAATGAGGCCGAGACCGAGCAAAATCCGGGCGCCGTTACTTTGTGCTTCGCTATGAAGTTTACGGGCCTGCCGGATGAACTTATAATCAGCGGTGATATCTATATACGCCCCATCTTGCTTAATTAGCTCCTGGATGAGCTTGGTGTCTGGCTGGTCAACGCAGTTGATAACCAACTTGTAATTTGCTAGTAGGTCACGATTTTTATCTAGCTGATGACTGTCAAAAGCGACCCCCTGGGCCAGCTTGCCGAGTTTGGTGGCAAACGCTTCTGCCTTGGTCTTGTTTCTACCGGCGATGGTCACAGACAAGCCGTATTGCTTAACCAGCGTCTTGGCGATATGACTGCCGACGGCGCCGTAGCCGCCAATGATGAGGATGCTGGGAGGGCTTTCGTTCATAACAAACCTCCTAAACCAAGAAGTCCTTACTTAGCCCCAGCGCTTCATCGGTCATACGAATGGACTGTTGGGCATCGGTCACCGTGCCGGCTAAGGCGCGGATAGCGTCGATGTTTTCGGGAATGACTATGGCCTGATTATCGACCTGATAGGTGTAAAACGCTTCCTTACCTTCAACTTTAAGCACATCTGCCCAGATGGCTACTTCCCACATATCGCCACGGGGGCGGCCCAAGTCTTTCATGAGCTCGAGCGTGCTATTAAGAGCCACAACACCGTCGGCCATGCGGATAAAGGCAATGCGCGGGGCGGCTTGCAGCGCCGCTAAAACCTCATCTTGACCAGCCTCGCGGCTAAGCTCGATAACCCAGTAATGATTGTGCGTTTGCGTATGCGAGGCTTTGGCGGCAATAGTCACCACGTCCAGCTCCGGTACCACAGTTTGCGCATCCGGACCCTGATGGCTGGGGATACTCTTTTCAGGGACAATGGTGTTCATGATACCGCTGTGATCCGACTCCCAGGGGTCGGTGGCGCGGCGAATGAGCACGCCACGGGCCTTTTTGAGCAGACCTGCGTCCTTAAGTGCAGTTAATGTACGCACCGTGCTGGTGGTATTGCAAGAGACCACCCGGGTAGCGTCGCGGCCAAGGGTGGTTTCGTAATTGGCCTGGGCCACAAAGGAGTGTCCGGTGAGTTCGTGTTTCTCGCCGCCCTGAAAGACAGCTTTAACCCCGTGCTCACGGTAGTGTTCGAAGTTTTTTTCAGCAATGCCTTTGGGTGTGGCGTCAACAATCACGTCGATGTTGTCAAGCAGGCTGTGCAAGTGCCCGGCAATAGGGATACCGGCAGCTTCTATAGCCTTGGCCCTGTCGGCTACCGAGGCGTAGACAGGAATGCCCAGTTTGACTGCCGTTTTGACGCGATAGTCGCTGACCACATCGCTGACGCCAACAAGCTCCATGTCAGTTTGTGTTCTGATAGCATCGGCCACTCGCTTGCCGATGACTCCGTAACCATTGACTGCGACGCGGATTTTTGTGTTTGACATTATTACTACCTCCTTTTTCTGTTATTAGTATAACCCATCCCTAGGGGGGAGGGCAAGTAGCATTAGTCAATTACAGTAAAAAGAGGAAAGTAAAAAGTAAGTGGAAAGTAGTTGGTAGGAGGTAGAAGCCAGGGATGTTCTGGCGGTGGCAAAATCAGGCAATGGGAATTTATCAGTTGACCGCTAATGCCCAAAAAATAACTTGGTGGGGGACTTTCTAAAAATGCTTTTCCCACTTACTACCGACTACTAACCACTTACCATCAACTACCCACTTACAATACACAATTTGTAGTACGCCATCGATTATTTAGTTTCAGCAGGGAATTTGCGACTCATTACGCTGACAAGCACACCAGACACAGCTACAGAAAGGGCTGTGACAGCTTTGCTGGCGGTAGCGGGAGCGAAAGCGCATGCCCAGCCTGGCTAATGGGTAGAAGCTGTGCTTCCAGCGCAAGGGGTTGTAATGTTTGCGCAAATAGGCTCTGGGGTCGTTTTGTCGTGCCACGCGGTCTAGTAGCCAGTTATATGCCGACTCGCCAAAAATACCTAAGCTAAGTTCCAGCAGAGCACGGTTTTCAAAGCCAACCCGGTGTTGGGACCCTAGTTCTTTTGCTAGCAAAGAACTGTAAGAGCCGTCGTTTAAAAGGCTTTGGGCGGCTAGGAACGCCGAGCGGATAGCGTAGCGCATACCAAAACCCCAGAGGGTGTCTTGCAAACCGGCGGCTTCGCCTACATAAAGCTTTTCACCTTCTTGAAGACGCGGCGAGCTAAAGACATTGCCATAACCGGAAAAGGGCCGGGCATTTTGCAAATCCAGACGGGGCTCGAGCTCTTTAAACGCCGCTATAGTATTTGTCAGGTACTTACGCCAGTCAGCAAAACCGGCAAACTGACAGCTTACCAATGTGGCGTGGCCAGCCTGAACCAGCAGATAGCTGTAACCCCGGGGAGCCAGCCGGTTGCCTAGCAAACAAACTGCCTGATCTGGCAAATTGGTCTTAAAGGTGTAGCCCACGCAGATACCGTCACCAAAGCGTGGCCCGGTGGCGATTATGGCCGGGCCGGTCACATGCTCTTGTTTTTTGCCAAACTGCAGCTCTACACCAAGATCGAGCGCCTGTGCTAGCAGGCCCTGGTCCAGGCTGTTTGCTACCTGACCCCGGCGGACCAGATAAAACAGCGGCTCGTTGCCGCCAATGGCTCTGGCTTTGCCGTCGGGACCGAAAAACGTGGCCTCGTGAACCGGCGTGGCTGCAAAGTTGATTTTTAGGCCCATGTCTCTCAGCCAGTCAAGCACGTCCTGGCTGGCGCTCCAGTTTTCCAAACCCTGAAAGTCACCATTAAAACGTCCGCCTACCTGAGGGTTCTTTTCGTAGACCACCACTTGCTTGCCTGCTTTAGCCAAGGTGATGGCGGCCACCAGCCCACTGATACCCCCGCCGATGACGCTGATTTCTGTCATCTTACGTCTCTAAAAGCCGCTAAATAGCGACGATACATTGGTTGTGCCAATCCTAAGCGGGTGCCAAATTGGAGAAAGCCACCACTTAAGTTTGAGGGTGTGCTGGCCAATAAACCCTGGACAGCACGCAAGCTTCGATAAGCCCAGAGACGACGCCTGACTGCCTGGCGATATATTGCTTGCGCTTTACTGGCTTCAAGATCACCTGCTAAGACCTGCTTTAGCAGCTTACCCAGCAGTTGCCCAAAAAACAGCGCTGGTCGGATACCCTCAGCGCTGGTCGGCAAAACTTGTCCGGCGGCGTCACCGACCACAAAGAGGCCATTAAGCACAGGTTCACGCGGCCACAGGGGTACCAGTCCGCCATGATCTCCGTTGGCCTCTAAGCCATGCTGTGCCAGAAGCTGTGTTAAGGCGGGCTTGAGAGCTTTGGCATGATTCTTGGCGTCAAATACCCCGATGCCAAACCGCACCACCTGCTTGCTGCCAAAGGCCCAGCCGTAGCCCGGTGGCAGCCCTCCGCCCAAATAAAAGTGCAAACCACCAGGAAAATCTTTAGGGCGCGGGACTGCCACTTCAAGTCCGGCGCCGTTATTTGCCTTGCGGGCATAGTCCGGCTTAAGGGCGGAAGCCAGCACCGCAGCCGGACCGGTGGCGTCAACGGCAAAACGGCAGTCAATCTCACCGCTCGAGCTCATCACTTTGCCTGCCTGATAACCTAATGCTCTGGCTGTTACTAGCTGGGCATCGGTGTCCGCTAACAGCAATTGGCAAAAACGGCCATAGTCGATAGTGGCAAATGGGGGTTTGCTAGGCAATCGTACGGTTTTTCCGGCAAGGTGAAAGATTAGCTCACTATGCGTTTCCAAAACGGCGTCATCCGCCCCTAGCGCCTCAATGACGTCCAGGGGCATGGCGCAAGCTGATTTGGGATTGGCGCCCACAGGATGGGGCTCGAGCAGCAGAACATCTTTGCCCTTTAGGGCTCGAGCCACTGCTAAACCAGCAAAACTTGCACCGGCAATTACTACCTCGGCCATCATCACCCCCTTTGTGGGTATCGCAAATACTGCTAATTTACTTCAAACCCAGGCAAAGTCTGGGTATCAGCTATAAGAATAAGAAAATGGAGCACAAGCAACGGGGCCATACTCCATAAAGAAAACCCTGAATAGCGGGTACCCAGGGCAGTTTTAACTCCAGGTGCGCTGGTCTCCGCTTAGCTCCAGGGCTTCATTAATCGGCTTAACCACCATAAGTTCAGCAGCGTAGTGATGTTTGCCGTCATTACCGGCGCCGCTCACGGCCTCTAGGAGTTGTTCCGGGCTCACCTGTTTGGGGTCATAAGCTACAGCGGCAGCGGCCTGCTCTAAAAAGACATCGGCCAGCACAACCCCTTCTTGAGTCAGTAAGCCATTTTGCACGCGCGTGGCGCAACGTGGGCAGCCCATACCCGAGACATTGAAATATGCGGCCATAGCGCCGTTTAACGCCGTTTCCTCAAAAGCCTTTTCCACTGGTTCGACATGACAGTTTTCGTGTTCGCTCATTTTTTCCTCCTCTGGCCCCATGTTCTAGCTTAATAATCTAGAGACCAAGTCAAGTATAGAGTATCATCCCACCCCTTAAGGGGTGGTAAGGGACAAATGTCCCGAACTACTAAGGAGCAGGGGGTAAGCTTTCTTCCTGACGCCGCTTTACCGTAGCGAGAGCTTTGAGGATGCGCAGCAACACGGTAAAACTAAATGCCGCGGCAATACTCAACAATAACGTCATGATGACGATACCGGGCGTGACATAACCTTTGAACATCACCGCAACGTAGCGCCCGAGCAACCCACCGGTTAGGGTAGCTAGGCCGAAAAACAACCAAAAACTAATAACTATACGTCTCATGGCTACATCCCCAGGTGCGCTGCACCGGGCGCAATTTTTGAATAAATACCCAGACCGATGAGCAACAAAGCCAGCAGACCATAGGCGATGAGAACTCCCTTACGTCTTGCAGGGTGCAGATAAGGACTGCGGTCAACAAAAGGCACAATAGCCAGGGCAATAAAAATCGCAGCAGAGGCCCAAACGAGCCCGCCAAGACCCACCCAGTTCTCTACGGTAAAGATGGGTAAGAACATCCACCAGGGTTTGGTAACTTCAATGCCTTCTACCGGAGCGGGACCAAGCTGGGCGGGCACGGCAATTGCTAAGAAAACCATAATCCCGAGGCCAATAAGGCTGTAGAGGCCAACCGCGCCAAGATGTCCTAAGAAAGTTGCTTTGCTAGGTTCGCCGGCGGTTTTGTGTGTGGTGGCATCCCGGCTGGCAAAGGCATTGGGTGCTAAGCCCTGTAACTTAATTAGCAGGGCGTGGACAGCAAATACCACAAAGAGCAGCACGGGCAAAACGGAGACGTGAGCGATATATAGCCTGGTTAGAATGGGCACGCTATCTGTAAAACTGGGCGAAAACCAGCCGCCCACCCCACCAAGGACGGCGGCAATTTCGACATTGTGGGCTAGTCCTTCAAGTCCTTCTTGATCCCACTTTAGGGCCGAACCGGTGAAGATTAAGCCGATGGTGAGGGCCAATAAGGCCACGCCCACCAGCCAGTTGGCCTCACGCGGGCGCTTGTAAGAGCCGGTGTAGAGAACGCGCAGCATATGCAGCAAAGCGGTCAGCAGCATGGCGTTGGCCGCCCAGTAGTGCAGGTTGCGGGCAAAAAAACCGGCTGGTGCCGAGCTGATGATGTATAACAGCGATTCCCGAGCTGTTTCTGGCATGGGGTTGTAGAATTGCCCCATCCAGATGCCGGTGATAACTAAGATGACAAAGGAAACCAGGGTGACCCCACCCAGCGAATAACCTAGGCCCTGAGCGTGTTCAGGAACATGATACTTTAGCTCGGAAATACCTACACGTTCGTCTAGGGCTTGCCAAAAACCTGTGGATTTTTTTGCGTTAACCATGACAGCCCTTTGTTAGTGCGTGGCGCTTACTGAGCGGCGACCCAGACCCCAGGCTCCCAAAGCGGTTAATAGAAGGGCCGTGATCATGGCTATATAAAGCCTGGCATTAAGATTTACCTCAACTACTGGGCCCAGTGTTTCGGCCTCGCGACCTAGTGAGCGATCCAAGAGGTGGACGGCTTCAGGAATGGCCCCTTGCCCTAAAGCGACAGTGGCCGCCTGTACTAATTCTAGATTAACTTGCTCGGCAGTTTCAAGTTCTAGTACCTCAGTCAGATTAGCTGACGCTTCATCTATTTTGGACGGCTCGGCCTGGAGAAAGGCGACACTTTGCTCGACTAGTAACTTAGGATCCATTTCGGTTTCCTCTGCGCCACCATGGGCTAGAGCCAGCCCTGTGCTAAGAAGAAGGCTTGAAATAAGTAAGAGGACGAGTGGTTGTAATTTTTGTCTAAACATAATTAACTCCTTCCGAGAGATAATTACCTCGTTTGCTACCTGTCGAAAACAGCGTGCTAGACGTACATAAAACAGCAGGTTTGGGACTCTTGAAAAGATTGATGCGTCAGGCACGGCGTTTACGGATTCGAGTGGCAAACGACGTAATTTGTTTCTTTTTAGACCACCCCGCTAGGGGTGGGGTGAGGGGAATGTGAGAAATAATTCGTACTCCTTGAACTCCACTTAACTCTTAAGACCGAGACTCCTTTTAGGAATAATTTACACAGCCTAAGTAATTTACTCAGACTAAAGTGATACTACCCCGCCCCTCGCGGGGTAGGGAGAGACAAAAGTCCCAAGACATAGTTTAGGCCCGCTTTGATGACTACAAAGCAGGCCGCACTAATAAACGTAATGGCCAGCTCGAGCAACAAACGTAGTCAGCCTAAACGGAGTGGGGACTGACGCGAAACTTGCTTTGTCCTTTTCTTAATGTCTGTGTAGGGCTAGTCACCGACTGACTTTACGCGGAATGTTTAACAGGAATAGGGCTTAGTGTTGGTGTCCGTGGTCGTGGTTGCTGTGCTCCTCGCCTAAGTACTGTGCAGGATCGGCATCAAAGGCCTTTTTACAACCCATGCCGCAGAAATAGTAAGTCTGTCCCTGGTACTCCGAGCTGTCTGCTGCCGTGGCCGGGTCAATCATCATGCCGCAAACCGGGTCTTTTACTTTATCCACCATTTTTCCTCCTTAAATTCTGCCTCAGGCCGAACATTTCGGCCAGATAGCCTAGAGTTTTGCCAGCTTGAACTGTTAAGCCTAGAGCCTATGCTGACATAATGCTTAATGAAAAGCCACGTTCCTTTTAACGCTTTACTGCTCACCCCTTCCGTTAAGCAAGGTGCAACGTCAACAGAACCCAGACTTAATCATAAATGCCTTGCCTTAGTGCTGATGTCCGTATTCGTGAGCCTCGGCAAACTTTTTCGGTTCGGCCTCAAAGGCTTTTTTGCAGTCGGCGCTGCAAAACGAGTAGGTTTTGCCCTGATACTTTGATTTGTACTCGGTTTTATCCGCATCTATTATCATGCCGCAAACCGGGTCCATAACTTGCGTTGTCATGATCACTCCTTTCCGGACTTAATTGAGTTTGCGACCCCGGGTTTGACCCGAGGTGCGCAAACTGCTCTTTAGCTAGTCCGTAACGACGACTTTGCCCCTTAGCATGGCCATTTGGCACTGGAAGGGGATCTCACCTTTTTCTTCAGGGGTGAACTCGATAGAGACCACCTCGCCCTCGGGCAGTGTGGCGGATTTATTGATTTTGTCAAAAACTACCATCTCACTGCACATAGCTGATTCCTGACGGTTGAAATTAAGCCGTACGGGTTTGCCTTTTTTGACGACGATAGTGTCGGGGTCATAACCACCCTTGACCTTAATATTTACTTCCTGTACGCCTGCTACTTCGGTCACCTGCACGCCTTCTTTGCGGTAGAGCCAGAAGTACCAGACGATCCAGGCGATAGCAGCGAGACCTGCAAGATTGACAATGAGTTGTGTGATAGTCATTCCAACCCCTCCTTACTGGGCTGTTGCTGGCGAGGGCTCGGTGAAACTCTTGGCCTTGAAAAAGCGCAGGCGATTGGCATTGCTGACCACCGTGACGCTAGAGGCGGCCATGGCGGCGCCCGCTAGGATGGGCGAGAGCAGCAAGCCAAAGATCGGGAAGAGCACGCCGGCGGCCACGGGGATACCAACGGTGTTGTAGACAAAGGCGCCAAAGAGGCTCTGCTTGGCATTGCGCATAGTGGCTTTAGAAGTTTCAATAGCGTAGGCTACACCCCGCAGGCTACCGCTCATCAGCGTAATGTCGGCAGCCTCTATAGCAACATCGGTGCCTGTGCCAATAGCAAAGCCCACATCGGCTTCGACCAGTGCCGGAGCGTCATTGATACCGTCGCCGACCATGCCCACTTTTTTGCCCTCGGCTTTTAAGAGGTGCACTTGCATAGCTTTGTCTTCGGGCAAGACCTCGGCTAAAACCCGGCTGATACCCACTTGTTTGGCAATGGCCTGGGCAGTGCGCTCGTTGTCACCGGTGAGCATGACCACTTCTAGACCCATTTCCCTCATGACGTTAATAGCCTCAATGGAGTCTTCTTTTATAGTGTCGGCTACTGCCACTATGCCGGCTGCTTTGCCGTCCACTGCTACATACATGGCAGTTTTGCCTTCACTTTGTAAGCGTGTGACATCGGCTTCTAAGGTGTCAAAGCTGATGTTTTCCCGCTTCATGAGCTTAAGGTTGCCGATAAATACGCGCTGGCCGTTAAACTTAGCATCGACGCCGTGGCCGGGGATGGCGTTGAAGTCGGTGGTTTCATAGAGCTCGAGCCCCTGCTCAACTGCACCCTGAACAATGGCTTGCGCCAGCGGATGCTCACTGGGTTTATCGGCACTGGCGGCAAAGCGTAGCAGCGTACTTTTGTCAAAACCACCAGCGGTAATGGTGTCGGTTAGTTCGGGTTTACCCTTGGTGATGGTACCGGTCTTATCAAGAACAACGGTTTTTAGTTGCGAGGCAAGCTGCAGAGCTTCACCGTTGCGAATCAGTACGCCGTGTTCAGCACCCTTGCCCACGCCCGCGACGAGACTCATGGGTACTGCCATGCCGACCGCGCAAGGGCAGGCAATAATTAATACCGTTACGGCGGTAACCACTGCAAAAGCCAGCGCGGGGCTGGGGCCGAAGTTAAACCAGACCAAAAAGGTTAGCACCGAGATGATCATTACTGCGGGCACAAAGTAGCTCGAGACCACATCGACCAAGCGGGCGATAGGGGCTTTAGAGCCCATGGCATCCTGCACCATCTTGACGATCTGGGCTAAGGCAGTGTCTTTGCCTACTTTGGTGGCTTTGAACTTAAAGCTGCCGGTGGTATTCATGGTGGCGCCGATCACTTCGTCACCGGCTTGCTTGTCAACCGGTAAACTCTCGCCAGTTACCATTGATTCGTCCAGAGCACTTCTGCCCTCGATGATCACCCCGTCTACCGGGATTTTTTCACCAGGGCGCACTACGACGACATCGTTTACTTCCACTTCCTCGACGGCTATCTCGATTTCCTGCCCGTCGCGCAAGATGCGGGCGGTTTTAGCCTGCAGGCCAATCAGCTTTTTAATTGCCTGACTGGTTTGTCCCTTGGCCCGTACTTCCAGAGCTTGCCCTAAAACCACCAGCGCGGTAACTACCGCAGTGACGTCATAAAAGGGTTCGGCGGTCCCTTCGGGGAAGATGCGGGGGACAATTAGCGCCACCGTGGAATAAAGCCAGGCGGCACTGGTGCCGATGGCAATTAGCGTATTCATATCAGCCGAGTGATGCTTAAAGGCTGACCAGGCGCCAACAAAGAACTGCCTGCCGGAGTAAAACATCACCGGTAACGTGACGATACCCGAGAGGATAAAGAGCCAACGGATGACATTTTCAGAAATTTCTGCAGAGAAAAGATATGGCGCGTAAAGCCAGCTCAGACTCGGATAGGCTACCAACAAAGTGGGCACGGAGATAATGGCGGCAAACCAGAATTTGGCCATTAAGTTTTTGTACTCGCGTTGGTGTGCCTCGGTTTCCTGATCGCTGCTCTGTTCTTGCTCGAGCGGATGGGCGGTTTGGTAACCGGTGGATTCTACGGCTTGCTTGATTGTCCTGAAATCGGCCATGCCGGGCACATACTTGATTTGGGCAATTTCGGTGGCCGGGCTTACCGTAGCCTCAAGCACGCCCGGAACGGCCCTTAGAGCCTCTTCTATACGGCTGACACAGCTGGCGCAGTGCATGCCCTGGATATGCGCTTTTAGTTCGGCGCCACCAACACGGTAGCCGGTTGACTTAACCGTTGCGACCAGTTGGGTCAAATCGGTTCTGTTGGCATCGTAGCTTACGCGGGCTTCCTCGGTGGCAATATTGACATGTGCCTTAAGAACGCCGGGTGTATTTTTCAAAGCAAGTTCAATCGTTTGCGCACAACTGGCACAATCCATGCCCAAAAGCGGCAAGTTAGCCGAAGCCTCTGTGGCATTTGTTGAATTGGGTGATGTTGTTGAGTTTATCAAAAGTACTCACCTCCAATACCTGATTATACCCTCCCCCTAAGGGGTGGGTCAAGGCCTAATTATACAAAACACAATCAAGTCTTTAATTCCCCGAAGGGCAGTCGTTCGGGTGCTTCTATAAGCACTGCTCTCATTGCGTTTGCATTCACTTGCATGTTAAGAATATTATTCATAAGCTTAGAATCAGGAGATACTCAGAGAATCAGCTTCGCCGCTGAGGGCTATGTTGCCAGCAGCCTGCCGCATGATGGGCTCGAGCATCTTCCTGAGCTGTGGCAGACTCGCCCTCACGGTGGCGACACCGGCAGAAATACAAGCGCGTTTTTCACCAAAATCTATCGTGTCCACAAAATACTTGAACTGAGGCTTTAAGATAAGATCCGCTTGATTAAGACGTACCCGGGCATGTTGGTCGTGACAAATCTCGACGGCTCGCAACAATGCCTGAAAACCGTTGTTTAGAATAGGGGAGTAGTTAGCCTGTCTGGGATCTACGGCAATGATGATGTCGTTGTGCAATTCTCTGGCTATATCAACCGGGGCAAAATCGGCATAGCCACCATCGGCCAAAAGCTGTCCGTCTTTAGATAGCGGTGGTAACAAGCCGGCCAGAGCCGAACTGGCATAAATGGCTTCGGCAGCATTTCCCTGCCTGAGGATTATGCGCTTGCCCGAAATCAGGTCGGTGGCTACGGCAATAACCGGGATGCGAGCTTCTTCTAAGTTGCGCCCCAGCGTCAAGCTCTGGAGCAGGTATTGACCCTGCGTTAGCGCCCGCGCCCCTACACCCCAACCCAGTAACATGTCTTGCACGGCACGTTCGGCGGCGATAAAAGAACGAACCCGTTCGCGCAAGTTGCCGCTTTGCGTCCGGGGTGGGTTGGGAAAGCCGCTGGTGTCCATGTTTGTCAGAGCGGGATACCAGTCAGGATTAAGACCATAGGTTGCCCCGACGATAGCACCCATGGAGACGCCGACAATGGCGCTTGGCCGGTAGCCGTAGTGCTCGAGCGCTTTTAAGACCCCAACATGGGCTAAACCGCGGGCTCCGCCACCGGCCAGCACCAGGGTAAACGAAAGGTGATTACGCTTGCTCATGTTCTACCTCCCGGTAAACCGGCGGCTAAGGAGGATACCCTGGTTTTCGCCTTTTCACGCCTGAGGCTGCGATAACCAACGACTTTGATGCCCCGCATTCTATGTAACTGCGCTATGAGCAAGTGACGACGACGACAATCAACTGTGACTACCACGGTTTGCGCCGGGTCCCAAGCTACCGCCGCTAAGACATTATTGATAACCAGAGCGTTTTGCGCGGCCCAGGCGCGGCGGGCTTTTTTGCCGCATAAAAAGGCGATGACGCCACAAATAATGCGGCAGGCAAAGCCAAAGACGGGGCTGTTGATGTGCTGAGCCAAGGCGAGTTGCAGCCAGGCCAGCAGGCGGTTGTGCAAGTCCACTAGACTATAGCGAAGTTCAAGCAGACGACCATTTTGCGGTACCACCAACACTTCTGCGGGGGGCGCGCCAACCGGCACTACCACCATGTCGGTAACTTGCGCTAAGGGTATTAAGCCCTCACGATATTCAAGTGGTAGCTGGTCAAATTCGCCGTTTTCCCAGTGATCGCGGGGAATTTCTGCTAAGAGCAGGTCGGGCTCGAGCTCCTCAACCAGGCGACTGAGTTCCCTGACGTTGTAAGTGACGGATTCACGGTGCAAGTCACCCAGGGTGCCTAAAACTGCAATCCTTGTTTTTGCCTTCACGAAGTCCTCGCAATGTTAGTAATCTTTAAGGGTCTAATGCTGTTCTAGCAAAAGGAGTTCCCTGTTTACAGGGAACTCCTTTTGCTCCAGCTAGCTCAGGCTAGCTGGAGCGAGTCAGATCCCCGCCCCGCTCGGTTGTTGCTACATAGGCGGCAATGGCGAGAAGCGCGCCGGCAATGAGGTGGTTCCACAAGGCACCGGCATTGCTGCTAAAGGCGAAGAAGAACGGTACCAAGAAGAGATAAACCCCAAACAGGACATTGATCCAGTTGACGCCACGCACTTTGCCAAGGCTTGCCCACAGAGCCGCACCGCCGGCTAAGACACCAAAGACAATGTCGTTCCACACTGCAGCATTGATATCAGAGTAACCGACGATAAACGGGGAAATGATGAACCAAATCGCTACAACTAATGAAGCCCATACCATACTGACCAACCTCCTTTAGGTTACGTCGGTCGGTTCCTTACCGGCCATGTTTACGATAATCTTCTACTAGCTGGCAGACCAGCGTAGTGCTACCTGTTTGAGGTAGGTAAATCCCCTGGGGTGATACACAAGTTGGTGGCAGGTGGTTGGTAAGTTTGGAGCTTTTGTCAAATGTTGTGGATGAAGGTCTTCAAGCGGCGAGCTTATCCTCTCTGATGCCGTCGATGAATATCACATCTTGAACCACATCCTTTAGAAGTTCTGAGCCTTTGAGTCTCAGCCACCTTCTTTCAGCACTC
>JASBUK010000121.1 GCA_030147925.1 Trueperaceae bacterium | reverse complement strand
ACAAACTGCCTGCCGCAATCTTTACACCTATAGCGCTGCTTACCATTATGAATATGACCATTCTTGACAACTGCTTTACTTTCACATGCTGGACACTTTAGCATCTGAATAGTCTATAACATTACCTCTGGAGGACTACCTAATAGCTGTACAACAGGCCAAAACAAGATAGTACATCTGCCTCTACGGGCTAAGTGCAAATGTATCTACTATTCTCATGAGCACAGTGGTAAACTACCTTTCGTGGGGCTGAATTCACCGCCGGGGGATGGTTGGGTACAGCCCGCTTAAATACTGTCAAAATGAGTTGACAATTTAAGCGGGCCTTTGTCTTTTCTGAAATCTAGAAAACAAGCCCTGCACTAATGCGGGGCTACGTTTTTGCGTCTTAGACGCTTTTTATCCTGGTGGAGCTGAGGGGATTCGAACCCCTGACCTCGTGAGTGCGATTCACGCGCGCTCCCAACTGCGCCACAGCCCCGGGCAAGTGGTAGTTTACGCGCTGAGCGCCTAGCTGTCAACGCTCCTACAGGGTGTTGGGAAGCGAGAACGAGGCGTAGGAATCGGCCTTTTTGTGCTTATTCTCCCCTCGTTAAGCTTGCACTTTTAGCGCAGCGCAGCCGGATCACGGCCTTGCAACACAACCTGCGTCCAGAGGCTAAGCCAGTCGGTTAGATTGGCGTCAATTATTTCAGCGGGCAAGCTGGCAATCTGCTTGTTAGTAGGAATCTGCGCGTATTTCTCAAATGCCTCGGGCAGTTTTGCGGCGGGATTTACAGGATAGACAAACATGTTTAAGGGAATGTCCTCCTGAAAACGCAAACTCAGCATGTAATCGATAAATGCCATGGCCGCCTCGCGGTTTTGACTGCCTGCTAATATTCCCACAGCTTCAATCTGACGATACACGCAGCTGTCGCAAAATAGGTTGCTGGTCGGGGCTTCTGTAAGTGGAGTTTCAGCAAAGATAACCTCCGCAGCGGGGCTACTGGTATAGCTGAGCACGATGGGGCGGTCCCCTCCGTATTTGCTAAAAGCCGTATAGTAAGCATCGCTCCAACCGTCCGTGACCAAAAGGTCATTGTCGCGCAGACTAGCCCAATACTCCAACCAATTGTCGCCAAAGCGGTCAATGGTAGCCAGCATAAAGGCTAGGCCGGGGCTGCTGGTCGCCGGATTTTCCACTACTGTAAGCCCCCGGTAAGCGGGTTCGGTAAGTTGTGTTATGTCGCTAGGGAGGGCCAAATCATTGGCTGCAAACCAGGCCTTATCAAAATTAAAATTTACAAAACCAGCATCGACAGGTGTAACAAAACCCTCGGGATCAAAGATATAGTCGTCAGGAATGTCGGCCAATTGTGGACTCTTGTAGGGTTCAAATATGCCCGCTCTAAGGGCTCGAGCAATCAAGCTGTTGTCCACGCCATAAAGCAGATCAGCAAGTGGATTTTCCTTGGTTAGGATGGCACGGTTGACGGTTTCGCCCGCGTCACCGCCCTCTAAGAATTCCACAGTGATACCGGTCTGCTGGCTAAACTCAGCAATAACCTCTTCGGAAATATTAAAAGAGTCGTGGGTCAGCACCGTCAGTGTTTGTGCAAATGACGTAGCCAGCCCCAAAGTGACTAAAAGAATGAGAATTCGTTTTAACATAAAAAACCCTTTCTATCACCTAAGCCAAGCAAAGCAAGCGTGATAAAAAGTAGCCTTTTTTGAGGTTTTTAGTGCAGCCACGCTTCCTCCGCTGGTACTAACCAGATCAGGTTACTAGGGTCTTATCTCAGCCCGACAGCCGGGCACCCCTGGTGACAATTGCACATTAGCTCAAGCTAGCAGCGCTGTCAAGCTAGCTAGCTAGTCGCTATGCGCTACCACTTGTTCAACTATAGGCTTGGGTGCTGCCGGCAACTTCCAACTGGCCAATAGCGCCGTGAGCAGATACATAAAACCAGCCGCGACAAAAATACCTCGCAAACCAAACCACACTGCCAGCGCTGCCCCCAGCAAAGGAGCAGCGGCTCGAGCTGCTGCCACAATAGAATTATCAAGGCCAAAAGCAGCACCTTCTTCACCAGGTTTGGTGTAGTTATTTAGAAGAGCACTCAAAGGCGGCATTATGCCGCCAACCGCCGCTCCGGTTAGAGCCTGCAAGAGCAGAAGTTGCCAGGCCGCCGTAACCAAGGCCTGCGGCAGAAAAAACAAGGCGGCAACTAGTGAACTTATCACCAGCACGCGCTTATGCCCAATGCGGTCGCCCAACCTGCCCAAATAGACAGCGCTGGCGGTTCCAGCAGCCGAAGCCAGGGCGATCATCAGGCCAGTAGTGGTGCCGACAAGCGCTTCATCTAACATAAGCGAGGCGATAAAGAGTGGGGCAAACGGAACGATGATATTGCGACATAACCAGGCCATAAAACGTATGAAAAATACCGGCGAAACACCGGGAGTCGTAATAATGCGTTTCCACTCGCTAAAAAAACTAATCCGCCCACTTTGACTCTTATCTGCCACAAAATCTTCCCGCACTCCAAAAAATACCAACGTGCCGCCTAAAAACAGCAAAATGGCGGTAGCAATAAAGGCCGCTTCAAAACCGACAAAATCCGCCATGAGACCGCCAATCAACGGGCCGATGGCCACACCGCTCCACAGCCCTACCTGTAAAAACCCCATGGCATAGCCCATTCTTTCGCGTGGAGCACTGGCCGCTACCAGGGCATTCGCCGCCGAAACCACACCGGTAACCAGCCCCTGGATAGCCCGCAATAGGACTAGTTCCTCTGCCGAGCGGGCAAAGGCCATCAGCAGAATGATTACCGCACCGCCAAACATCGCCCGTTCGACCATGAGTTTGCGGCCATAGCGGTCTGCTAATGCACCCCAAATAGGCGAAGCAATCATCATGGTAATGGCCTGGGAACTAAAGACCATTCCCGCCCAAAATTCGAGGCTGAGACCGGTACGAACGCCTAGATAGTCAACATAAAGGGGCAAAAAGGGAAAGATACTAGAAAAACCCACCGCCGAGAGCAGTTGGGCAATAAACATGATGTAGAGGGTACGCTTCCAATTGGACATAACAAGGCCTTGATTTCTTATGCTGCCACTTTGCTAACGGTTGTAAGAGGACTGAGGCTTAAGCTGTCAGGACTTAGCCAGTGCCTCCCGGTTCCCGGTCAGCCTTTTTTAAACCTTTGACCACAAGCTCATAGGAACGGTCAATCAATTCTCTGATTATCTCATCTGCAATACTGCCATCAAAGCTAACCGTATTCCAGTGGCGTTTGTTCATGTGGTAGCCCGGTTCGATGGCTGCATATTTATATTTCTGACGCAGCAACACCGCTAGCTCCGGCTCGCATTTCAGATTAACCCTTAGAGGCTGGCCATGAATGTTGCACAGGGCAAACATCTTGTTTAGTATCTTAAAAACCAGCGTTTCCTGGTCAAAGGGAAAAGTCTCTTGAACACCCGACTTGGCTAAGCAGTAAGCGCGCAATTCCTCAAGATTATTCACAGATAAAGTCTTTCACAACTTTCCAGGCTAGGCAAATGATTGGCCAGGCGGAGTATCAAGCTATGTAAGTGTTGAGGGGAAAGAGGAAAGTAAAAAGTGGTTTGTAGGAGGTGGAAAGTGGGGATTTTCTAGCAATAACGAGAAGTATTAAGGCAATTGGAGTTTGTTATTTTTTAACCGCCAACGCTCAAAATGTGTAAGGATGCCTTTAAGAGACTTTTTATCAAACACAGTTTGAATCGGAATTGGCATAACCCCTCACGCCTTACCCTTGCCTGCAGGGATTTTCTAAAAACGCTTTTCCTCCCCACCACTCACCACAAACTACCAACCAACCACCACTAGCTTCTTTGTATGATAGCCCATGGTGGAGCGCGTCATTTTGCATGTCGATATGGACGCCTTTTTTGCCGCTATCGAGCAGCGCGAACGGGTTGAGTATCAGGGCAAACCCGTTGTGGTCGGTGCCGACCCCAAAGGGGGCCGGGGGCGGGGAGTGGTGGCGGCATGCTCTTATGAGGCTCGAGCCTTTGGTTTGCATTCGGCCATGCCGATTTCCCGGGCTTATCGGCTTTGTCCCGAGGCGATTTTTTTGCCGCCAAACAGAGCACTTTATCTCAAGGTTTCAAAAAGCGTGATGGCGATTTTAAGCCGTTATACCGACTTGGTAGAGCCCATCAGCATTGATGAGGCTTTTTTGGATGTGAGCGGTTCGCTAAAGCTCTTTGGCTCGCCAAAACAGATCGCTCGGCGTATTAAAGCGGATATAAGCAAAGAGCAGAGTTTGAGTTGCTCAATTGGCATCGCCAGCAACAAATTTATCGCCAAGATTGCCAGCGACATGCGCAAACCGAATGGTTTGCTGGCAATTCCCGCCGGTAGCGAGCGGGGCTTTTTGCGCAGTTTATCCACTCGCCATATCTGGGGTGTTGGCCCCAAAACTGAGGCCCAGCTCAGAACCCTGGGTGTTTTCACCATTGGCGAAATTGCCGCAAAACCGCTGGAGTTTTGGCAAGACCGTTTAGGCAAGCAAGGTGTCCAGCTCTGGCGGCTGTCGCAAGGTATTGACTCCCGAGCGGTAACTCCGCAGCACGAGCCGGTTTCGCTCAGTCAGGAAATTACCTTTGTTAAGGACAGTGACGATGCAGCGCTGTTGCAGCGCACCTTACTGGCTCTTTCGGAAAAACTGGCGGCTCGAGCCCGCAAACAAGGTGTTAGGGCCAGAACACTACAACTCAAGCTGCGCACAGCAGATTTTTCTACCTACACCCGTCGTGTGACCCTGCGCAGGCCCAGTAGCGACGCTACGCAAATCTATGAAGTGATGAAGATGCTGTTGGCAAAATTCACGCAGCTGCCAAGCAAAGTCAGGCTTTTAGGGGTCGGTATGGCGCAACTGACAAAGCAGACGAGCTTGCAGCCAGGGCTGTTTGACCAGCCGCCGACGCATGGCCGTCTGGAAGAAAGCCTCGATGAGATTCGCGCCAAGTTTGGCGATAAGAGTATTGTGCGGGCCAGCCTCTTGGCAGATGCTATTGAAGATGAAAGCTCAGCCGAGGAGCCTTGAGACTCAGGTCTAGCTGCATTCGTCCTTAAGAGCTGCTTGTGTCTCTGCCAGTAAGCGCTCGGCACGCTCTTTTACCAGTTTAAGTGCCTGGGTGTCAGCTTGGTCGAGGGCTTTAATCAGCACGCGACGCAAGGTGTCCATCATATTTTCGGTGGCTGATGCCAGCCCTTCGTTTTGTTTTTTTAGTTCAGGAATCAGAGCGGCGACCCGCTCTAAATTTGTCCCGATATTAGTTACAAAATCAGGCTTTTCAGCCATCAGTTGTTTGCTGTTGCAGCTTAGGCTCGAGCCTGCCATATTTGCTGGCATAGTAAAGCAGCGGTTTGGCGTCTCGCCAGGAAAGGCTCTCGACTTCTCCGATAAAGAGGGTGTGATCACCGGCTTCGTGAGCCCCGACAATGCGGCAAAGTAGCTGAGCCACCGCCCCCTTAAGTAGCGGCATGCCTGCAACATAGTCAAAAGAGGGCTTAAGCCCCGCGACTGTCCAACCGGCAAAGTGATTGCTCAAAGCTTCTTGCTCTTCGCTCAAGATGCTTACGCCATAGCGCTCACTTTGTTTTAGCAGATTGTGTGAGCTGGCATTCTTGTCAATCGAGACCAGCACCAGCGGGGGTTTAAGCGACACCGACATGAAAGCATTTACGGTTATGCCGCGCACCTGCTCGTTATGCAAGAAAGTCACTACGGTTACACCGGTAGCAAAGCGACCCAAAGTGCTCTTAAAGTCGCTGCTGTTAATTTTGGAATTTGACACTGCGCCTCCTGAATGTCCTGATATACTCCCCTGGCTAAGCCCGGGTTAATCTCAGCCTATCTAGAATATCGGTAAAGGGCTATACTGACACGTTATGCAGGTGGTAAAACCCTTTAGCCTTCTTGCTCGAGTCTATGACGCAATTATGCAAGATGTAGATTATGAGGCCTGGGTGGATTTTATTCTGGCCACCGTAAAAGCCCGTGGCTGGCAGGGGCACAAGGTTTTGGATATTGGTTGTGGCACCGGCAACGCCACCTTTCCCTTATATGCCCGGGGTTTTGAAGTGACTGGCCTAGATGCCTCGGCTGAGATGTTGCGCTTTGCCCGGGAAAAATTACCGCCGGTTAAGTTTGTGCAGGCAGACTTTAGCAGCTTTGAATTAAACGAGCGTTTTGACCTAATCGTTTCGGTCTTTGACTCGCTAAACAATCTGCTTAAGCCCGAACAGTTTTTGCAGGCCCTGCTTAGCGTATATAAACACCTCACGCCCGGAGGGATGTTTATCTTTGACGTAAACACCACCACAGGTCTGCGGGACCTCTGGGAAAGTGGCCGGGCTGAAGGCTGGTCGGGCGAGGTTTACTACCGTTGGGAGCACAGCTTTGATGAGCGTACTGGCTTAGCCCGGGTCGAGGCCTACTGCTCGGATGAAAAGCAGGAGTTTACCGAAGTGCATTTTGAGCGCCCTTATGATCCACCGGAGCTGCTCGAGCTGATGTTGCGTGCCGGTTTTGATAATGTTGCGGTGCTGAGCTATCCCGATGGGCATGAGGCGCTTTTAGATGAAGTGCGCGTTTGGGTGGTGGGAGAGAAAAACGAAGGGCTTTAGCCCTCCAGCTTTAAGCCTGCCGCTTCTCTAACAATCCTGGCAATATTGGACAGGTCTTCGTCACCGTAACCACGTTTGATCAAGCTGGTTTCCATTTGCTCGACATAAGCACTTACCGGAATGGGCACACCCAGCTCGCGTGCTGCGTCAAGCGCAACCCCTAAATCCTTGCGGTGAAGCCGTGTACGAAACCCCAGGGGATAGTAGTTATCAATCATATTGCTAGCGCGGTTGCTCAATATCCAGGAAGCGGCAGCCCCGCCGCTGACGGCCTTGTGCGCCGCTTCGATATCAATACCGGCGGCTAAGCCCAGCGCGATACCCTCGGCCACGGCGGCGTAGGTACCGGCAATGATTACCTGATTGATGGCCTTGCTTAGCTGGCCGCTGCCAACAGGGCCAACCAGCGTAATGGTTTTGCCCAAGACCTCCAAAACGCTTTTGACCTGCTCTAAAACTTTCGCTTTACCGCCGACCATAATCGAAAGCGTGCCGTTTTTCGCGCCTTCGCTGCCTCCGGAGACCGGGGCGTCCAGCATTTCGATGCCCCGCTCGGCAAGTTTGGCAGCGATTTCTTTAGTTACGCTTGGGCTTATGGTGCTCATGTCAATCAGCACGCTGCCGCTGCTCATGCCGTTGAGGGCTCCCGTGTCGCTAAGTACCACTTCGGCAACGTCGGGCGTGTCGCTGACCATGGTTATGACTATATCGGTGGCCTGGGCCGCCTCTTTAGGGCTAGCCGCGCGCTTGGCTCCGGCTTTGGCTATCGCTTCTTCGTGTGCGCGTGTGCGGTTGTGTACGGTTAGTTCATGGCCTGCTGCAAGCAGGCGCATAGCCATAGGCGCACCCATCGTACCTATGCCGATAAAGGCAATTTTCATCATTTACCTCCTGAGACTATTATTACTTGAATGAAAGTTGAAATGGCGCAGCAATAGGAACCAGGCTCATATTATTAACGCCATCAGGCTTTAAACTGGGTTTGTAAGCCAACTGCAGAAGGTTTAGGAGGCTTATACTGTGACAAGATCAAACGACTTAGACCTAGAACAATTATCATAGCAAGGAGGATTGCTGATGGCTGTTGCTGACACAAAAACTAAGATTTATCAAAGCAAAATTGACATTCGACTAGAAGACCGCGAGCCACTAGTTGAGCTAATCAATAGGCAGCTGGCTGATACCTTTGATCTCTATTCACAAGCCAAACAAGCACACTGGAATGTCAAGGGGATTAACTTTTTTCAACTCCATGAACTTTTTGATGCGCTGGCTGCCAGCATTGAGCCTTATGTCGATATGCTTGCCGAGCGGGTCACAGCCCTTGGAGGTGTGGCTATGGGCACGGTGCGTATGGCTGCGGCGCAATCAACCTTGTCCGAGTATCCCAGCAATATAAGTACGGGTGATGAGCATTTGCGCGTTATGACTGACCGGGTAGCTGCTTATGCTAAGAGCACCCGAGAAGCACTCCGCCACGCTGGTGAGCTAAATGACCCCACAACTGAAGACCTATTTACTGAAATTTCGCGGGAAGTAGATAAGAATCTCTATTTCCTTGAAGCACACTTGAATTAATAAAGCGTTTAGCCTCAGTTTACTGATTAGCCAAAGCGTTCCCGCCAGATGGGCTCGAGCGTAGCAAGCAGCCGCTTGACCGTGGCGCGGTTTTGCGCTTCTATTTGAGGGCGGCGAGGAATCTCTTTCCAGCTGCTCACATCATCGAAAGTCTGTTCCGGCATAGTTTCAGGGCTTTGTGCTTGCCAGCGTTGGCGCCAACTTTCCGGCAGCAATTCGGGCATTTGCTGGCGGCTCACCGTCGCCCAGAGCAGCGCCCAGGCGCGGGGAACGGTGCGGTAAGGGTCATAGCCGCCACCACCGGTGGCCACCAGTTTGCCATCACAGAGTTCATCGGCAAGTTCGCTGATGCGCTGATAGCTCTTTGCCATCGCCCGGGTGCTCAGGGCCAGATCGGCCAACGGGTCGTAGCGGTGCATATCAGCTCCGGCCTGTAAGACGATGAGATCGGGTTTAAACCGCCTGAGCGCTAAAGGCACCACCGCCTCAAAGCATTCTACAAACGAATCATCTTCGCTAAAGGGCTCGAGCGGCACATTGACGCTTAAGCCACGCCCGTCATGACGACCCAACTCGTAGGTATAGCCCGTACCAGGAAAAAGATAACGCCCCGATTCGTGCAGGCTGATGGTCATGACCTCGGCCCGGTCATAAAAAAGCCACTGCACGCCGTCGCCATGATGGGCGTCTAGATCGACATAGGCTACCCGCAGGCCATAGTGTTTTACGGCGTGTTCTATGCCCAGCGCCAGATCGTTATAAACGCAAAATCCCGAGGCTTTATCGGCCAGGGCGTGGTGCAGGCCGCCCGCAAGATTGACCGCGCGTTTTAGCTCCCCCGAGGCAACCTTATCTACGGCAGTGACGGTGGCCGAACAAATACCCATGATGGCTTCGTGCATTTTGGGAAAAATGGGGTTGTCGCCCGTACCCAGGCCATAACTGTAGGCTTCGGCCCGGGTCTGTCCCTGGGAAACCGCTTTGACCATGTCGATATAGCGTTTTTGATGCACCCCAGCTAGGCTCGCTTCATCGATTGTTTCAATTGCTGTTAGCTGAGCGTCTTTTAGCAGAACTAGTTCTGATAAAAGACTGCGGGTCAGCTCGAGCCTTATAGGCTTAAAGGGATGGCTTTCGGAAAGCTCGAATGAACCCAGCGCGGGGTCGTAGAGAAAGCCGTAAGCCATCGTTAAAGATTGTTTTTGGGCAGCGGCCACAAGACGTTGTAGCCGTCTTCGCTCAGGCTGCGGGCCAGACCGTGGCCGTCAATGGTGTTGACGCGCAGCACAAACGACACACTATCGGCGTCCTTTTGCGGGGTGAGCACGCTGTAAACGCTAAAACCCCGCACACTGATGGCGCGGATTAAATCTGCTAAGGCGTTGGGTCTATCCGCCACCTCGATTTCCAGTCGGCTGGCCGCTTCAACTCCGGTCATCTTTACCAGCGCGTCAAGAAAATCAATACCGGTGACAATGCCGACCAGTTCGTCGTTTTCCACTACCGGTAGCGCGCCAATCTTATGGGTTCTTAAGACCTTGGCGGATTCTTCAACCGGGTCAAGTGGGCTGGCCGTCATTACCGGCTGCACCATGACCCGCCTCACCGGATCCTTGAGGCTAATCTCGGGCTGTGCAGATAAGTCCGAGCCGACCGTGCGGATGTCACGATCTGAAACAATGCCGACTAATTTTGCCGACTTGCCCTCGCTTTGTTCGAGGATGGGAAAGTGGCGGATGTTGCGTTGCTCCATGAGCGTGTAGACGTCGCCGATAGGCATTTCCGGGTCGATGGCAACCACTTTTTTGGTCATGATGTTTTTAACCAGCATGTCATCTCCTGTGCGGCACTTCTTTGCTTATTTTCTTTTATCTTGATATTAACTTCTGGCGCTGCCAAGAGTCTTTTGTACCGGCAAGCAAAAATGCACTTTGAACCAGTCCAAGAACTCACGCCAGCAACCTTCTGAGGCAAAAGAGGATAGCGGCGAGGGTGCAATAGCTGAGGTAATGAGCGGCCTTACGTTCATATCTGACAACCAAAGCTCGGTAGTTATCCATCCAAGCATTAATTCGTTCGACCTTGTAGCGGCGCTTGCTTACGTCATAAAGCTTAGGTCTCGGTCCACGCTGCCTGCGTTTGCCTTGCCTTTTGCGCTCAGGGATGGAGGTCTTGATACCGCGCTTACGCAAGTCACGGCGCAGTTCTAGCGC
>JASBUK010000120.1 GCA_030147925.1 Trueperaceae bacterium | reverse complement strand
ATCAAAGCTTTCCTCAAACAGCTTAGACCCTCACTTATTCCTGAGCTCATGCTCGCCTTCTCTGACGCTGTCCTTGCTGTTACCCCGCTTGATGTTCAGCAGACCTTTCATCACTGTGGGTATATTTGATGCAAATGCTAGTATTAACACCAGCAAACTGCCTCATGCTAAACTTTGCCAATGCCGCTGCAAACGGTATTAGAGTTCCTTAGTCAGGACCCAGTGCTGACCTACAGCCTGTTAGCCGCAGCGTTTCTGGCTTTGGTATCACTTGGTTCGGGTTGGCTGCGACTTGATTTTCTGGCAGTATTCAGCCCCAGGGGTCTGCTGCACGTCAGTTTTGCGGTGCTGGCCGCTTTGCTGCTCTTAGTGCTGGCTCGAGCCCTCGAAGGCAGCCTACTGACCCCAAATTCTATAACCGCCACACCCCTAGAAAACCTCAGTCGCTTGCCGCTCTATGTCGTAACACTGGGCTACGGGCCGACTGCTGGACTGCTGGGCGCCGCTTTGTTCGCCGCCTTTAACGCACAAAACGACTTGCCGAGCTATCCGGAAGCTATTTTGGCGCTCGAGTTAATTATCCTGGGTTGGTTGGCCATCTTCCCCAGTTCACATACACATCGCTGGGCCGGGCCTTTCAATGTTCTACTGGCCTATCTGCTGGCCTCGGCTACCGCTGGTCTGGCGGTCTTGCAATTCTCAGGCGCAGAATTAAGCTTTGGTCTGCTGTGGCAAATACAACGAGATGGCGTCCTGGGCCTGTTAATAAGCCTCTTGGTATTGCTGGTACTTGGCCCCGGGTTTTACCGGCGTATCTTTGAGCTGTCCCGCATCAGACCCAAGCCTGCCCAAGCCAAACCCGAAAAAGCTGCTGAGACTCTAAGTCTTGATGATTTTAAAAAAGCGCCTCTGCGTCTGCGCGAGGCTCCAATCAAAATAAGACTTCCCAACCTAGAACGTGGCAAAAGAAAGAGCCGTCATCTCACACCACCACCGGACTTTGACGCAAATATAGAAGATTAAAGAGGAAAGTGGAAAGTAAAGATTTTCCAAAACCACTTACTGCCTACTCCTCACAGCTCGTACAACCCCTCCAGAACGCCCATATGGCACATAGCGCTAACAAGCCGCCTTGTAAAAGTCCTGATATTCAAGCTTAATATCCCAAAAACTTTGTACTTGTTTACTTTTAGCATTAAAATAGAACAATGGCACCTGCTGAGATACAGCCAACACTGACCAGTCCCTGGCGTCGCATCTTTGAAGATGTGCGTCGTCATATTGGTAACAAACGGGACGCCGACGGCGTCATAGGCAGCATCAACTGGTTGCGCAAGCACATGGAGCTTCGTGGCGCCAATCCAAATGTGGTTCGCAATATTATCTACCGTGACAAGGGCAAACTAAATGACAAACGCGTGCTCTTTGACATCCTGAACAAGCTCTGGCAAGAAAGCGGGCAAGCCCCTTTGCAAGCGCCGGAGCTAGAGGCTCTGCTCTCGACCGGCAGCAGTACCGAGCAGGAAGTTATGCAGCTCTTGGGGCGCGAAAAACGTCGTGCCTACCGCCACTTTGTCAGCGGCGTGCGCAGCAGCCAGTATCCCAAAATGCTGGTCACCGGACGTCCCGGTTCGGGCAAAACGCTTTTGAGTGATTACATCCAGCAGGCCCTCGAAATTGTCCCTAAAGCAGCCGCAGACATCATTCGCTTAGAATTTAGCAGCAATGACCTGGCCAACTCACTGGGCCGCTTAGCCAGGGCGCTGAATATTTCCACCGAACTTTTTGAATCGCGTTTGATCAAAATCGGCTCGGCCAGCGCCTATGCTGTGCAGGCCGATGCCCAGGCCGATGTCGTGCGCATTATCTTGGATAAGTTGCGCTGTCGCAAAGAGCCCCTGGTTCTACTTATCCATGTCTCGCAGTCGCTAAAGGGCGAGGACAGTTTAGGGATGGTGCCCCTGCGCCTAAATACTCCGGAAGTACCCAGGGTGAGCGCTACGGAGTGGCTCTGGGTGTCGCTGCTAAAACCGCTCAGCAAGATGCCGCAGATCAGCTTGCTGGTCAGCATGACCGACGTACCGGCTCGAGCCATGCCACAACTCGGCGCTTTTGAGCACGTCATCAAATTAAACCCACCCACCGCCAGCGAAGCCCGCCGCTTTGTCAAAACCAGGTTGCCACAACTTTCCCCCAATCAGCAGGAAGCCCTGGTGCAAAGGGCGGGGCGCTCTTTTGAAGAATTGCGCACCCTCACACTGTTAGCTGAAATTCGTGAGCCCACGATAAAGGGGGTTGGCGAATCCGGCATAGAGGGCAGTAGGCATTTAGAGCAGCTAGGCAATCTGGTTGAAACGGTTGGCGACGCCCGTCTGCGAGACTTCTTAGCCGCTCTGGCCGTGCTTTCACTGCCCGGCTTTCCGACCTTTAGACAGGAAGTCTTATTTAGCCTCAGACAAAAAGCATATCGGGACCTAAACAGTCTCGAACAGGCATTTCTTGATGCGGCGCCAGGACAAACGGGTCACTGGCGTTGCTTCTCAAGACAGTTAGCCCGGGCGCTGCGTGACAAGCTAAAAAACTCGGATTGGCCAAGCTACCAGGCTCTAAATCTCTCGGCCAGCCATGCCTATGCAGATACCGCCCACCAGGATCCCGGCGGCGAAGATGCCGCACGCTATTTGCATCATCTTTTCGAAGCGCGGGATTGGGACACATTGGAACAGTGGTTGAGCAGTTACAACATGCCACAATCATTGTTGCGTCAAACTTGGCAGGCAGCCCGGGAAGAATTGAGGAGCGGAACGGTCTTTGAGGCGATAGCCAAGCAGGTTGCCGCCCATTACGTCAAGCTGGGCAGCTATGCCCATCCCGATGTCCTTAGCGCCCTAGCGCAACTGGCCGAATCAGGCCAGGCCGAGGTGCGTGCCTGGACCACTTTAAAACGAGCCGAGGGAGCTGTGCTCACAGGCCGTTATGAACAGGCGGAAGAACTGCTAAGCAACTGGCCCCTAACCCAAGACGCCAGTCTCAATGTTGAAGTCGAGTTAGTCAGGGCCAGCATTGCGCGTTGGCGCAGCCAGCTCGATAGAGCCGCCGACTATGTGGCGCAAGGCGCCCGCCGGCAATTAACAAAAATCCCCGCCAATGACCCGGCAGGCAAGCTAGTTCACGCCAAAGTAGCGGTCTGGTCGGGCCTTATAGCCAAAGATCAGGGTGATTTGGAAGGTGCACTGCGCGACTTTAGCAGCATCAAGACAGACGATGATCTGATCTCTGCACGGCTGGCCTTTCAAAAAGGAGACGTGCTTAGAAGGCTGGGGCGCTTCGACCAGGCGCTCAGTGAGCTTAACCAGGCGGTAAAACTTGCCCACCGCAGCGAAGCGCAAGCCTATGAACAGGCCCGCTATCTGTCGCGCCGGGGTACGCTCCACCGCAAACGTGGTGAGTTGGAAAGCGCCAGTCAGGACTTTGCCGCCGCGCTGGCAATTTTAAACAGCGATGAGGCACAAATGGCCAATATCGTGCTTGAATTTGAGCGGGCCAAGGTTGAGAACGAGCAAGCGTTAAACCTGCTGGCCTTAGGGCATTTCGAGCAGGCCACTTTTTTGTTACAGCGTAATCTTGATACTTTCGAACGTTATCGGCAAGAACATCATGTTGATGCCAGCTACCGTCTTTTACGTGGCAGCTTGAGGTTGAGTATGGCTTATTGGTGCCGAGGTATCGCTCAGCCCTATCGCATGCCGCTGATCAGGTCGGTTGATCTGGCCCCCGGACACCCGGATATTCTGCATGCCCGCAGGCTGATAAATGACGTCCGCGAAAAAGTCGAAGCCCATCCTGGTGGCAGCGAACGCTACGGCCCGCTGCATCGCCAAAGTTTGCTGGTGTCCAGCATCTTAAGCGAACGACCCCAGGAAGCCGCTGCGCTTGCTAATACCTCGCTGAAAAAGGCACGCATTGCCTATCCCCAAGCGGTAAGCCGGGCTTACATAGCCGCGGCAAGTTTGCGGGCTCGAGCCTTTAACGACACCGTTGAGCAAATAGAGCAGGCCCGGCTGGCGCTAGGAAAGGCCCAACAACAAACTGTAGAGGCCGAAAACGGCGACAGTGGCTTATTAGCCTGGCTTGCTTGTCTGGAAATACAGGCCCATGTCGCTCTGTGTCATGTCAAAGAGGCGGGAAACCGCTTGGTAAGCTCGCTTGACAATGCCCAGCTTAGGCCCTATCACGAAGCCCTTTTGCGTTGTTTTGGCGAGGCCGTGGAAAGCGACGTCGCGGCTCCTTGGCTACAACACAAGCGTTTGCGGCAGCGTCTGTCACTAAATGGCCAGCACAGCCTAGACAGCACAACCGTGCGGCTGCCCGATGCTCTGGTGGTCCGCTGGCGTCAGCTCGAGCCAGCAACTAGCCTATCCTCATAGGGTATGAGCACTCCTCATTCGCAGGGTGTTCACATTCTGTGCTGCGCTACGCCAAACGATTTTGCGCAACTAAAACCCAGTGCGGCGCTAAACATGTTTCGTTCGGCGACTAAGCAGCATCAGGCCTTGCTTAGCTTAGCGGCAGAAAGCAAGACCTGCATCACCATAGCCATTGACGGCCAGAAGCTGATTGGCTATGTCGCCTTTCACCCGCCTACCGAAATCGAATCCTGGGGCGCAGACCACAGCGGGGAAATAATCGAACTGGGCGCTATCGAGATCGACCCTGAATACCGTGGTCAACGTCTGGCTCAGCGTCTGCTAAAGGCCAGCTTTGCCGCGGGGCGTTTTGACCACACCGTGGTAATCGCCACAATGTATGTCTGGCATTACGACTTAAAACGCACCGACCTAAGCGATTTTCAGTACAAGCGCATGCTGGAAAAACTCTATCGCAGCGTCGGCATGTCACCCTTTCGTACCAGCGATCCGGAAATTCGCTCCAATGCCGCCAATCAGTTGATGGCCCGCATCGGCCCAAACACGCCCCAGGCGGTGTTAGCAGAATTCGAGCGCTTGCGCACGCAGCGGCCTCGCTATGGGGTCTTGTTATAAGGCTGCCATAAGACAAGAACCAGTCCAAGAACTCACGCCAGCAACCTTCTGGGGCAAAAGAGGATAGCGGCGAGGGTGCAATAGCTGAGGTAATGAGCGGCCTTACGTTCATATCTGACAACCAAAGCTCGGTAGTTATCCATCCAAGCATTAACTCGTTCGACCTTGTAGCGGCGCTTGCTTACGTCATAAAGCTTAGGTCTCGGTCCACGCTGCCTGCGTTTGCCTTGCCTTTTGCGCTCAGGGATGGAGGTCTTGATACCGCGCTTACGCAAGTCACGGCGCAGTTCTAGCGC
>JASBUK010000054.1 GCA_030147925.1 Trueperaceae bacterium | reverse complement strand
ACGGTGAACTCTCAGCTTGAAAGCATGGGTGTTCAGCGCTTGCGGGCGCGTACTAACGAAGGTTTCTTCATCAAAGTCCGCGCTTCTTTACTTGCTCTCATTTGCACGAACTTGCATGAACTGGACTAGCAATTACGGTAAAAGATATATTATGGCAACCTTGAGCATGAAGATACTCAAGGCCAATCAAGGCAAATTCTCTTGCAAGTTCAGGTTTGTAGTAATCAGGACGTAAACCTGGTACACCACCTCCGTAACCTTGTTTTGTACCGTCACTGGTTTCACTAAAACTAACTCGGTCGTGACCAATGTAGGTATCTTCCTTGAAAAGAAAGAACATGGCATCTTCCGTGTGATAAGCAAGTACATTCTTTTTTACGACCTCACGAGCATAGCCAATATCATGAGTAACTTTATGACCCCAAAGGACACCCCAAAACTCATTGCTTGCCTTAACAATTAAATCAAGCTTTTCTACTTCACTACCTTCTAACTCAGCATACGTTTTCACTGTATAGCCCACTGGTAAGTTAGATTTAGGAAAAGATGCTTCAGTTTTAATGCTCATGCCTGTGCAATGACTTACAACTCTGAAGCCAAGCCGCTCCAAAAAAGCTCTGACCTCTGTGTTGTCAGGTTCAGAATAAGCATCAATGGCTCTTGCTTTGATTGTGTTTGCATGTTCGAGTGCTGCTTCAAAGAGCAATGACCCTACACCTTTTCGACGATAGTCAGGATGCACCAGTAGCATAAGGTCTGCGCTAGGGTTCTGGCTAATTCGCCAAATATCACAAACGGCAATGATTTTATCTGAGGACTCAGGATGCTCAACAACTAGGCGGTCTGTTTCTAAATCGATAGTCAACATGTCAGCATAATCATGTTGCTCCTGCTCAGTAGTTTTATTATCTTTGCCATTGTGTACATCCAGCAATTCAATGTAGGCGGGAAAATCTACAGAAGGGTTAAAGTTGCGTACTTTTATAGAGTCTCTAGTCATAAGATTCCAATTAGCTAAAGGGGTTTAACGCTGCAAATCAGCGGCGCGGGTTTTTGCGTCCGCTGAATTTGCCTTGTTAGCTGCTGGCTTTTAAATTCCGCTCATCAAAGACTTCTTTTGCAGCAAAAAGTCCGTTTAATGCTGCAGGGAATCCAGCATACACCGCCATTTGAATCATTACTTCAATAATTTCCGTTGGACTACAACCAACATTAAGTGCGCCATGAATATGCACCTTCAATTGAGGCGCGGCTGTACCCATGGCAGTTAAAGCTGCCACCGTTGCTATTTCACGGGATTTTAAATCTAAGCCTGGGCGGCTATAAACATCTCCAAACGGGAACTCTATGAGTAAGTCTGCAAACTCTGGAGAAATATCCTTAAGGGCTTCCACTACTTTTTCACCTTGTTCGCCATCAATTTCAGCTAATTTACCCCATCCAATTTTATATCTTTCCGATTTCATATTTCCTTTCCTTTTTTTCTGGCAGCTAACTATGTTTATACCGCAGACTGCGGTATAACTCCCCTAAAAAGGGCAGGTTTACCGCACCTACCAAGCTAACGATAAAAATGTTTAAGAAGTTTGGCTTATTCAAAAATGCCCCTCCACTTTCATAAAACAATGGTTAGCATATTTTAACCTCTGGCTACTGCCAGGACAAGAGACATTATCAAATAAACTTTGTTATCAGCCATCTTTAGGGCAATCCTTCGCCCTGTGGGGGTATCGGCAATGCCGTCACCGCTCGAGCCCCCTCTCACTTTCTAGGCAGCTATAGCTTCCTTAAACTCAGCCACCAAGGTAGAAATGCTCTGTTTGGCGTCGCCAAAGAGCATACGGGTGTTGTTCTTGAAAAACAGCGGATTCTCCACGCCGGAAAAGCCTGCCGCCATCGAACGTTTTAGCACAAACACGGTCTTGGCCTCGTCTACGTTGATAATGGGCATGCCATAAAGCGGGCTGCTTTCGTCCTCGCGCGCCGCCGGGTTAACCACGTCGTTGGCGCCAATCACCACCGCCACGTCAATAGTGGGCATAATCGGGTTTACGTCGTCGGGTTCGACCAGTTGTTCATAGGGTACGTTGGCTTCGGCCAGCAACACATTCATGTGACCGGGCATGCGTCCGGCTACAGGGTGAATGGCGTATTTAACTTCGCAGCCGTTGGCTTCTAGCAGTTCAGCCAGTTCGCGAACGGTGTGCTGCGCCTGGGCAACGGCCATGCCGTAACCGGGCACAAAAATCACGGAGTTGGCCGCCTCCAAGATAAAGTAGGCGTCTTCGGCGGTGATGGCCTTGACCTCACCCTGCACGGCAGTTGTGGTCGTGCTGGTAGTAGCGCCAAAGCCACCAAAGAGCACATTGGTCAGCGAGCGGTTCATAGCCTTACACATGATGTTGGTCAGAATCAGACCGCTGGCTCCCACCAGCGAACCAGCCACAATCAGAACGTTGTTGAGGATGATAAAACCAGCGGCGCTGGCTGCTATACCGGAATAGCTGTTTAACAGCGAGATAACAATAGGCATGTCGGCCCCGCCGATAGGGATGACCAAAAGCACGCCCAACAGCAGCGACAACAGGGCTATGAGGATGAAAATCAGGTAGGTTCCGGCGGGATTGAGGACAACTAAAACCGCCAAAGCAGCGGTAATTGCTACCAGAGCGGCGTTGATGAGATGCTGACCCCGAAAGAGTATGGGACGGCCCTGGATGCGTCCGGAGAGTTTGCCAAAGGCCACGATGCTGCCAGAAAAGGCCACGCCGCCAATAAACACGGCCAGCAAAATGGCCACGGTGCGAAAGACATCGCCGCTTGGCTCGGCTTGATATTCGGCCCAGCCGACCAGCAGGCTGGCAATACCGCCAGAGCCGTTAAAGAGTGCGACCATTTCGGGCATGGCCGTCATTTTTACTACCCGGGCGGCAAACGCGCCCACAATACTGCCGACAATCAGGCCAACGATGATCCACTGGAAGCTGAGACCACCGCTAAGCAGCGTGGCGACAACCGCCAGTAGCATGGCCAGGGCCGAAAGCAGATTGCCTCTTCTGGCTGTCTCGGCCCGGCTCAGCATCTTAAGACCGTAGATAAACATGATGGAGGCTGCAATGTAACTCAAATTGATAAGCAGTTCCATACCTTAATCCTTCCGCTTGCCCTTAAACATAGCCAGCATACGGTCGGTTACCAGATAGCCACCCACCACATTGATAGTGGCAAAAATCACCGCCAGCGTGCCTAAGACGGTGCCAAAGGTTCCACCGGTACCGGCGGCAATCAGGGCGCCTACTATGGTTATGCCGGAAATTGCATTTGAGCCGGACATCAGCGGGGTGTGTAGCTGCGAGGGTACTTTGGTGATGAGCTCGAGCCCCAAAAAGATAGCCAGCACGAAGATAAAAAGCAATAAGATCATGAGGCTTCCGTCCTTTCCGTTAGTTCCTTGATCATCGGCTCGCGAATCTCGCCCTGGTGGGTGAGCAAGCTGCCGCTCACAATCTCGTCTTCGAGATTTAACGCTACAGCCTTAGCCTCTTTGTCCCAGACGTGTTCGATAAGGTTAGCTATATTACTGGCGTACATCTGGCTGGCGTCCCTTGCTACATGACCGGGTAAGTTCGACAGACCAATGATGCGCACGCCACCCACGATGACTTCCTCATCGGGCTGTGAACCGGTAACATTGCCCCCGGTGGAGGCGGCCAAGTCAACGATGACGCTGCCGGGACGCATCCCCGCCACCATTTCGGCGGTAATGATGCGCGGCGCAGGCCGTCCAAAGAGCTGCGCGGTGGTAATCACAATATCGGCATTGGCGCAAAAACGAGCCATTGCCTGCCGCTGCAATTCCAGTTGTTCTTCGGTGAGGGCCTTGGCATAGCCCTGTTCGGTTTGCCCGGTTTCACCCACATCAATCTTGACAAACTTTGCACCCAAAGAGGCCACCTGCTCCTCGACTACCGGACGGGTGTCATAGGCTTCTACGCGTGCACCCAAGCGCTTGGCGGTGGCAATTGCCTGCAAACCCGCCACCCCCACACCGACAATAAAGACCCGCGCCGGCGCAATGGTACCCGCTGGTGTAGTCATCATGGGCAAGGCTTTGTCGATGCGTTCTGCCGCCAAAATCACTGCTGCATAGCCCGCTAAACTCGCCTGCGAAGACAGCGCATCCATCTTTTGGGCATAGGTGGTGCGCGGGATAAGCTCCATACACAGGGCGCTTACCTGGGCAGCGGCCAAAGCCGTGACCAACTCAAGGTTGCGAAAGGGGTCGAGCAGGCTCGCATGTACCGCGCCACGCTTTAGCAGGGCAATATCTTCTAATTCCGGCTTGTTGAGACGCAGCACCACATCGGCTTCTGCCAGGGCCTGCCGCCGGTCGGAAACAATCATTGCACCGGTCTGTTCATAAACCTCGTCGGCAATAAAGAGGCTCTGGCCCAGACCCTGCTCTATTTGCAATTCTGCGCCAAGCGCCAGCAGCTTTTGCACCGTCGCCGGGATCAGTGGAACACGAGCTTCATCAGGATTAGCTTCTCTGGGGACAAAGATACGCATGGGGCTTAAGTATAACGCTTGCGCTTAAAGCTGTCGCAAATAAAGCAGAAAGTGGAAAGTAATAAAGAGAAAAGTGAGGATTTTCCCACCAACTACTAGCTACCCACCACAAATACCGAATCCGATTAATTTCTTGACAATACAAAAAGCCACCTTACGTCTTAGCTATACCTTGAGCGACCCGGGCAATTTGTGGCAAGAAAACAAGGGATTTTCTCATCTTGCTGTAAGATTTACGTAAGCAAAATGCTCTATAATAATTATTTAGTGACCAACTCATCTTTAGCCGATTCAGCCGATTTAAAACCCGCCCGTATCGGTGTTGCCCTCGGTGGGGGCAGCGCCAGAGGCTACGCCCATATTGGAGCGCTCGCCAGTCTTGAGCGCCACGATCTGGCCCCAAACGTGATTGCCGGAACCAGCTTTGGAGCGGTAGTAGGCGCACTTTATGCCGCCGGACAAAGCATTTCGGAAATGACTGAGCACGCCAGCAATATGCGGCGCCGCGATCTCTGGCGCCAGGTCGCCGACTTTGGCTTGCACAAAGCCGCCCTTTTTAAGGGCAAAAAGCTTGAGGGCTATTTCGAAGAGCTCACCGAGGGTCGGCACTTTGCCGATCTAACACACGAATTCGTGGTCGTCACCACCGATGTCAATACCGGCGAGCGTGTCTTGCTGCGCGAAGGCTTGGTAGCCCGGGCCCTGCGTGCCAGCGTTGCCTTACCGGGCATCTTCTCTCCGGTGGAGATTGACGGGCGGCATTTGGTGGATGGAGGGCTGGGTTCGCCGGTACCACTCGATACGCTAGAAGAACTTGGTGTCGATTTGGCGATTGGCATTGGCGCCGGTGTCGAAGCGCAGGACTCCTCGGCTATTCAGTTAGCGCAGCGTGCCCTGCGTTCGCGTTTGGGCAAGCGACTTCATCACAAACTCAAAGGTGGTTCCGGTCTGCATCCCTTGCGTCTTTTAGGCCGCGCCGTCGCTCATACGGTCAGTTCCTGGCAAGCCCCCATGCGGCAAGATGGAGATGCTCTGCACGTGCATACCCGCCCGCCGATAAACTGGCTAAACTTTCATAAGGCCGAACTGGCCATAACAGCAGGTGATGAAGCGCTCGAGCACTTTATTCCCACCATTCGCAAGGTGATTTTGCAGCAGAGTATCCTGTTGCCCAGCAGCAGTTAACTACAGTTAAAGAATAGCCTTACCCAACAAACTGGCCGCCATCTCAACCATGATCTGCGCGGTCTGGTTTTTTATGTCTAAAATTGGATTGACTTCGACTAAATCCAGGCTGGTTACCATTTCCGAATCGGCCAAAAGTTCCATCAGCAGGTGCGCTTCACGGTAAGTAAGCCCGCCCGGCACCGGTGTGCCAACACCCGGTGCAATATTGGGGTCTAAGGCATCGACGTCAAAAGAAACGTGCAAGCGCTCGACGTGTTTTAATCGCTCCAGAGCTTCTTCGGCCACTTGCGCTAGGCCGCGCCTGTCGATTTCTTTCATGGTGTAGACCTTGAGCTGATGTTCACGAATGAAATAGCGTTCATCGGCATCAAGATCACGAATCCCTAAAAAAATCACGTCTTCGGGCCTGATGACCTGTCCCCCGCCCCAGATATCAAGCAGGCGTGGATCGCCGTGACCCAAGAGATGCGCCAAGGGCATGCCGTGAATATTACCGCTGGGGCTGGTCGCGGGGGTGTTAAGGTCGGCGTGGGCATCGATCCAGAGCACGCCGGTCCGGCCTGTCTGGGCCACACCCGCTACCGTACCCATCGACACCGAGTGATCGCCGCCAAGGGCCAGGGGGAAAACATCGGCAGGCAAAGTCTTTAGTTTCTGGTAGGCTTGCCGACAAGTTTCGGCAATGGCGTCGGCATAGTAAAGACCGTTTTTGGGCTCGAGCACTTCGGCTACCGGCACTTCGACATTACCCAGGTCGGTGATTTTGTGACCCAAAGCCCTAAGGGTCTGCGTCAAGCGGGCCAGCCGCAAGGCACTTGGCCCCATATCAACGCCACGACGCCCCGCTCCTAAGTCCATAGGTATTCCCAAAACATTGATTGCTGGCATGGATGAGCTTAGCACAAAGGCCGTGACAGACGCAAAAATTGTATTTGTATACAGAAGCGTATAAACTTATGCAGAACTAAGCATCGCCATTGGTGGGTGTATGCCAGCGCAGGCCGTGTCTGGCTAACAAGTCGTCAGCCTCGTGTGGTCCCCAACTACCAGCGGCATAAAAAGCCGGTTCCTCCTTGCTCGACTCCCAGGAGCTAAGCAGTGGCTCGACGATGCGCCATTGCGCTTCAACCTCATCGGCGCGCATAAACAGAGTGGCGTCACCAATCATGGCATCGAGAATCAACGTTTCATAAGCGTCGGGATTCGGGCGTTTGAACTGCCGGTCATAGTAAAAATCTAAGCTGACCCGCTGCATATCGCTGTTCTGGCCGGGAGACTTGGCGTTAAAACGCACGGTAATGCCTTCATTGGGCACCAGCCGCAAGATAAGCCTATCGGCGTGCAGGGGTTGCTTTAGCTCAAAAGGTATATGAGGAGGTTTTTTTAGGTGCAGCACGATTTCGCTAGCTTTTTGCTTAAGGCGCTTACCCGAACGCACAAAAAAGGGCACTCCGGCCCAGCGCCAGTTATCAATCTTAAAGACAGCCGCCGCAAAGGTCCCCTGCCGTGAAGCCGGGTCTACACCTTCTTCTTCTCGGTAGCCCTTCAGCTCACCATTACGGGTGTACTGCCCAATCACCGTCTGTTCGGGTTTGAGGCAATTCATGGCCCGAAAGACTTTGACTTTTTCGTCCCGGACGCTACCGGCGTCAAAACGGGCGGGTGGTTCGGTAGCCACCAGTGCTACCAGTTGCAGCAAGTGGTTCTGAAACACATCACGCAGTACCCCGGTTTCTTCATAAAAACCGCCCCGCCCCTCGACACCCATAGGTTCGGCCATGGTAATCATCACGTGATCCACATAGTCCCGCCGCCAGATTGGTTCAAAAAGGGCATTAGCGAAACGCAGTGCAGCAAGGTTCTGGGCGGTTTCCTTGGCCAGATAGTGATCGATGCGGTAAATCTGGCTTTCGTTAAAAATCTCCAGCACCTTTTCGTTAAGCTCTTTAGCGCTCTTAAGGTCATGACCAAAAGGCTTCTCAATCACCAGCCGGGACCAGCCCCCGGGAGCTAAGTTTAGCTTTGCGGCGCCAAGCTGCCGGGCAATGCCCTCATAGGTGCCGGGAGGCGTAGCTGTATAAAAGACGTAGTTGGGCAAAGCTAGTTCTTGCAAATGCTGCGCCAGAGACATAAAGCTCTCAACATCGTTATAGGCGCCTTTAACAAAGCTGAGCCTGGGGGCCAATTCGTTCCAGGCGTCCTCGTCAAAGTTGGCGGTGTATTTTTGTAGTGCCGCTTTCATCTCTTTGCGCAAGTCGTCGTCCGACCAGTCACGGCGGGCAAAACCCACGATACGGCTCTGCGGGTTCAGTTCGCCACGGCGGTGCAGGTTATAAAGTGCCGGTAAGAGTTTACGAGCAGCCAAATCGCCGCTAATACCGAAGATGATAAAGCTGCACTCGGGGGCGTTCACGATTTTTTCTCCACATGATGGCCACCAAACTGATTGCGCAAAGCTGCGGCCAGCTTAGCGGCAAAAGACTCGTCTTGGCGGCTGGCAAAGCGGGCATAAAGCGCAGCGGCAAGTGCGGGCATCGGCACGGCGTGGTTGATGCCATATTCAAGCGTCCAACGGCCCATACCCGAATCCTCCACATAGCCTTTGATATTTTCCAAGCGGGCATCCTCGGCAAGAGCGTTTACGGTTAGCTCGAGCAACCAGGAGCGCACCACGCTGCCATTAGTCCACAACTTAGCAATCTGCTCAAGGTCAAGTTCGGCATGTTCAAAGCTGGCCAAAGCCGCAAAACCCTCGCCATAAGCCTGCATCAGGCCGTATTCGATGCCATTATGAATCATCTTGACAAAATGACCGCTGCCCGCAGGACCCACATGGGCATAGCCGCCTGCTGCTGCTAAGCTCTTTAGCACTGGTTCAATTTGCTTAACTGCCTGCTCGGAACCGCCCACCATCAAGTTGTAACCGGCCTCAAGCCCCCAAACCCCGCCCGACACCCCGGCATCGACATAATGAACTCCTTGCTTGGCGGCCTTTTTAGCTCGCCGCAGCGAGTCCTGCCAATTGGAGTTAGCGCCATCAACCAAAATGTCGACTTCGTTTAAAAGCGGCAACGCCTGTTGCACCAATTGCTCGGTAGGCTCGCCCGCAGGCACCATGAGCCACAGCACCCGGGGCGCGTCAAGCTCAACCAGCATTGCGCTTAAGTTATCAGCAGGAATTGCGCCTACGCTCACCAAGTCGTTTATGACCTCCCGGGAAAGATCGGTCACCACCACGTCATGGCCACGCTCAAGTAAGCGCTTGCTCATGTTTGCGCCCATTTTGCCAAGACCCACAATGCCTAATTTCATATCTGCCTCCAATAAACACTATGCTAACAGGGCTCGAGCCCTAGACATCTGTAATTCTGTTTACGAGGGCTCCCCCCCGGCTCTGACCTTGACAAAATAATCTCTAAATTTAGCGCTAAAACCCGGCGCCACATTGGCCACTACGGTGTCACCTGTCTGGAGTTTGGTATCGCCATGCGGGAACACGGTCTTACCCCCACGCCTGATTGCCACTACAATGCTTTCTGCAGGCAAATTAGCCTCGCGCAAGGTTTTGCCGGACAGCGGACAGGAGGGCCGTATCTTAACCTCGACGATTTCCTGACCAGTAAGTTCACGCAGACGTGTGGCTTTCTCGTCATTTTCTGCCTGCCTTTGACGTTGCAGCGCTTGATAATAGGCCTTGGCCAAATCTGCCTGCCGCACAAAACCAACCGGTCTGCGGCGATCTTTAGGGTCAACCACTGGCATACGCCCAATACCATAGCGAACCATGCGTTCCAAAACTTCGCTGATGGGCTCGTCAGGCAAGGCGCAGTGAACCGTCCGGCGGGCTATCTCACGCAGAGGCGTACTGGCAGTAATCCCCTCCTGGCGGGAGTTCTCCAAGTCGCTTAAGGTAACTATGCCCACGATGTGCTCGCTATCATCACGGGTGGTGAGGATGAAACCGTGATGGTGCGAACTTAGCAGCGCTTCGGCAAGATGCTTGATGCTGTCCTCAGCATCAAGCTTAGGAATATCGCTATCCATCACCTCTTGCACGGTTATGGTTTGCAGCAAATCAGACTCCCGCAAACGCAAAAGACTGTGTCCCTTGCGAGAAAGCATCACATGATAGATCGATTCGGGGTGAAAAATGTCTGCTATAAGCGTAGCAACCACGGCTGCCAGCAGCAGTGGTAAAATCAAGCGATAATCGTTCGACATCTCAAAGACCATTACAATGGTGCTCATCGGAGCGCGCTCCGCTCCGGCAAAAACCGCCGCCATACCCACAAGGGCAAAAGCACCCGGTGTGACATTAAGGGCCGGAAATACCTGAGCTGCTAGCTGGCCAAAAGCCGCTCCAAAAGCAGCACCAATAAAGAGTATCGGTGCGAAAATCCCGCCGGAATGCCAAGAAGCCAGTGAAACGCTCATGGCCACCATTTTCATAAGCACCAAACCAAGCAGCAAACCTATACCGACAATCTCACCCTGGAGAATATCTCCCGTAATCGCATAGCCGCGACCTAGAACAGCAGGTAAAAGCAAACCAATCAGACCAATGAGCAATCCGCCTGCCGCCGGACGCAACCAAAGCGGTAGCTTCAGACGGTTGATGCTGTCCTCGACTCCAACCATCGTGCGGATAATCGCTACTGCCACAAAGGCCGACAGAATCCCCAGCACGAAATAAAGCGGCAGCTCGAGCGGACTATCCAGGCCATAATCAGGCACAAAGAATGCCGGGTCAGGGCCAAGGATGCTACGTGACACAGCGGAGGCTGCAACCGCCCCGATAACCACCGAACCAAAATACTTATTGGTAAACCTACCCAGGATGACTTCCAGCGCAAAGAGCACACCAGCAATTGGCGCGTTGAAAGTCGCGGCGATACCCCCTGCGGCGGCTACGGCAACAAGATTGCGCCGACGTTCATCATCGAGCTTCATGAGATTGCTGGTAAGCGATGCCACTGCCGCACTCAACTGTACTACCGGTCCTTCGCTCCCTAGAGAGGCGCCGGTACCAATGGAAATAGCCGAGGCTATTGGCCGCCAGAAAATGATGCGTTTGGGCAATCGGCCAGCAAAATTACTTACCGACAGCATCACACCTGGGATACCGGAGCCTCGGACATCAGGAGACCAGGCAGTCACTACTGGCGTAATTAGCAAGCCACCAACAATGGGAATCAGGACGCCGACAAAACTTCCCCAAAAACCTCCAAGCTGACCCCGCAAAAGGCCAAAGCCTATCCCCATGTAATGTACGATTCGATCAAAGGCCACAGCACTAAGTCCTGCCAAGAGGCCAATTAACAACGCACTCAGCACCAGTGAAATCGTCTCGGATGACTCACGGTAATGTGTTTTGAGCAACATTCTGCCGAAAAAAAGTCTGGTTTTTTTCATGAAGTGGGGTATCGTCATATCACGATTCCTATGCTATCGCAATCGAGGTAGCTCTACCGGCACCAGGCGTACTGATCCCCAGTCAAGCCTCTGAGTTCACTACCGTCGCACACTTATGGAAATTTTGTCCCACACATGAAAACGGACCTGGTATTGATTAGCCGGAAATACTGAGGATAATTCAGCTACCAGAGGCCCCCAAATCGTTCCTAAGGTAACGCGGGCACGGTGTACCACACTGCCCATGGCGTCGATCAACCAGCCAAAGCCTACCGCCGCAAAACCAACCAGCACACTAATGGCAATGGCGCTTATCACCAACGAGAGAGCTTCTGAGGACTCCTGGAGGTGAAACGAGCGCAATAATTTTTGAGACAGCACCTTGCTGCGACGCTTTAGGTGAGAGCTTGCCATACCACGATTATGCTATCAGTTGTAACAAAGTTTGTTAGACTCTTAGCCGTGAAATACGGCTAAGATTACAGCTCTAAGGGGCTAAAAAGTCGCTAGCAAAACGCTGAATTTAATCTTAAACGCGGCGGCAATGTCGCGTTTTTTGACTGGGTTAAGGCCAAAAGCAGGAAGGTTGCATATTTACCCCAAATTCAAGAATCGAATTTAGCGTTATCCGAGAAGCAAATTTAAAGACCTTCGAGAACCGAATTTAAGATGTCGAGAAGGTAATTTAAAAGTAAACGAGAAGCAAATTTAGCGACCCGAGAAATCT
>JASBUK010000024.1 GCA_030147925.1 Trueperaceae bacterium | reverse complement strand
GAGGTTTTGCTCAACTTTGTGTGTCTAACCTGTCGAGAAGTCTATCACCAAAAATCTGAGCAAACCAGTTTAAGGCTTTTTTCCAATCTCTGATGGGCATGGTCCATTTCTGAGAAACCTTATCGATAGCCAGGTAAAGAACTTTGAGTAAGGAATCTTCGGTCGGAAAAGCGCCTTTGATTTTCACAGATTTCTTGAGACTGTAGTTCAGAGATTCTATGACATTGGTGGTGTAAATAGCTTTTCTGATGTCAGCAGGATAATCAAAAATCGGGATGATATGTTGCCAATGTCGCCTCCAAAGTTGAGCGATGGTCGGATAGTTGCTCTGATACTTTTCTGAAAAGGTCTCTAAGGCTTCAGCCGCTGCGGTTTCGCTGGGGGCGGTGTAAATCGCCTTGAGGTCTTTCGCCACTGCCTTCTTTACTTTCCAGGGGACAAAGTTCAGGCTGTTACGGATTAAGTGGACGATGCAAAGCTGAACCTGAGACTGTGGATAAACCTGCTCTATCGCTTCAGGAAACCCCTTAAGCCCATCAACACAGAAGATGAATATATCCTCCAGGCCGCGCTGCTTAAGCTCGCTCAAGACCGCCAACCAGAATTTAGCCCCTTCTTTCGCCGCACGACCTATCCACAAGCCAAGTACTTCCTTGATGCCGTCTAAGCTAATGACAATAGCCACATAAACGGCCTGCGTTCTAACAACCCCTTCGACCCTGAGCTTGACAAAAATACAATCCAGATAAACCACCGGGTAAAGGCTTTCCAGGGGACGTTGTTGCCAGGCCCTGACCTCCTCCAGAACTGCATCGGTGATATCACTAATCAGGCTGGGACTGACCTCAACGTTATACATAGCTTTGAGCTCTGCTTGGATGTCGGTAGTGCTCAAGCCGCGAGCATACAAAGACAAGATGCGCTTATCTAAGCCAGCTAAACGACGTTGCTGTTTCTTGATCAATTGCGGTTCAAAGCTGGCCTGGCGGTCTCGGGGGATGTCTAGCTCAAGTTGGCCCAACTCCCCTTTAAGTGTTTTCTTACTCTTGCCATTACGGATATTACCCTCGGGATTGATGACCTCCCCGCCCACTTCATGACCCAGGTGCTCGGTCATTTCGGTCTCCAGGATTCGTTCCAGCAAGCCTTTACTGAGCTGTCGCATCACCGAATTGAGATCATCTTCTGTCTTAATGCCTTTGACCAACTCGTCCAGCACCTCTGGTGCAATGATACTTTCTTTTTCCTTTGCCATTTTGTGTCTCCTTTCCTATAGCTTCTCAGCTATCAGGCTGAAACACAAAGTTCTTCAAACCCTCAAAACGCTAGAATTATGAAACAATCACCAAGTGACTACTAGGTACTGAGCGCCTCAACCTCAGCTTTGAGCTGTGCTAACTCTGCCTCGGTAGCCTGTAACTCGCTGCCTAAGCTCTCCAGTCGGCCCAGTTCGCTGCGGACAAAGCGGGTGTAGGGGCTGACTGCGCTACGAAGTTTTTCGGCTGCACGGAGCAGTTCGCTGGAGAACTGAGTGCCCAGGCTTTCGGCTAGGCCATCACGCAGGCTTTGCATCTTATTGTGTAGCTCTCGTTTGGCCTTGCGTCGTTGGCGCGGCAGCACCAGCAGACCCAAGCCGGCCACGGTGAGCCCGGCCATCACGCCGGTGATGTCAAAGGCCGCCCCGGAAACAAAGGCTAAAATGGCGGCTCCTAAACCCAGACCACCGACCTCCAAAAGTCCGGTTTGCACCACCGCGCTTTGCAATGACTCGGCTAAGCGGCGGCCTTCTTCAGCCTGGTCGTAGCCTTCCAAAATTTCCTCGGCGCTTTGCTGCAGGGTGCGAATCAAAGCTTCACGATCATACTGAAAACGCCCGCCCACTTCACCAATAATCCGTTCTTCGCCGGCTTTGCGGCGCTGCTGCACAAAGGTCATGACGTCTTCCCAGAGCTGTAAGTTCTTTTGGATAAACCAGTCCACCATTTCGCCGACAGCGTGGTCTACCTCGCGGTCGGCATCGCGGATCACGCGGCTTTCAAAGGCCTGGCGTATCTTGTCACGGTTGATAAGTTTAAACACCTGACGCAGCTGGATAGTGTCGTCAAAGAAGATATCGCCGCGTTTTTCCACCTCCAGCAATACCGTTTTGGTTCGGGCCAGATAGGCCTCGAATTCGCGCTGCATGTCCTTTTCAAATTGTACTACCTGCCTATCAACCTCGTCTAAGGTGCGCCGGTCTTCTTCGAGTAAGTCAAGGCGGGTGTTTATTATCTCGCGGTAGCTTTCGGCAATGCGGTGGGCGACGCCCAGGGGATTTTGCAGCTTGAGTTTGAGGCGCTGTCCTTCGGAAAGGCTTTCTTCGATAAAGCGCTCGAGCTCCAGCACACCCGAATCAGCCAGCAGTTCCGCGTCACCGCTTTCAAGGGCGCGAAAAGCCTGTTTGGCCTTGGTGCCAAAAACCTGCGGACTCACCCCCAAGGTCTCGCGGGCATGTTCTTTAACAAAATCAAGTACTTTGGCTTTAGCCTCCTCGTCTTCTAAAATGTCGATCTTGTTCACGACGATGACGATTTTTTTGCCCCAGGAACCAATCAGCTCCAAAAAGCGGCGCTCGGTTTCGGTAAAAGGCCTATCGGCGCTGGTAACAAAAAGTACTAGATCAGAGCGGGGAATAAATCTCTCGGTGAGTTCCTGGTGTTTTCTGATGATGGCGTTGGTGCCGGGCGTATCGACCAGGGCCAGATCACGCAGGATGTCGGCAGGGTACTGCCGCCGCACGATAAAACCACTTTCCTCGACATCTTTAGCCTCTTCGCCATAACTGACGATGGTGATGCGGTCGGTGGTGGGGGTGACGCCCTCGGGCATCACTCTTTCGCCTAGCAACGTGTTTAAGAGGCTTGATTTGCCAGCATTAAACTCGCCGCAGGCCACCAGCATAAAGATGCCCTCTAGGTCATGCAAAGCGGTTTTGAGTTCCTCTAAGTCCTCCGGGGCTGCGTCTAAGCGGCCTAAGAGTGTTCTTAAGTCGGCGATGACCAGACGTTCGCGGCCCAGTAGTTCGCGCGTTGCCTCACTCATCTCGATATTCATAAGCCGCAGGATATCATGCAGCAACTTACGGACTTATGATTAAGGCCGCTTATGACAAGTTCAGGATGGATACGGTAAGCTCTTACAAGAAATGGCCTTTCGCCTGTCATAACTGGAATAACTTTAGGTTTAGGACTGCGCCCACCGGAGCAATTTTTGGCATTAGGCCAGGCAAGTTTTGTTTGGGGAGTGTTTATGACTGTAAAAACGTCAGTACAAAGAGACTTAGAGGCGCTTAAACAACACCAGCAGGTCATTGCCGATATTCAGCAGGCAATTAACCTCTTAAGCTGGGATCAAAACACCTATATGCCCCCGGGTGCCGCTGCCGCCCGGGCGCAGCAAATGGCGACCTTGAGCAAAATTAGCCATGGCTATCAAAGCGACGCTAAGGTAAAAACTTGGCTAGATAGCCTAGAGGCGGCAGGCTTAAGCGCAGAGAGCGACGAGGCGGCTTTGCTACGTTTGACCAGGCGTGCCTATGAGCGGGCCACCAAACTACCGGGCGATTTTGTCGAAGACTTCACCCGGCAACGCGCCCTAGCACAGCAAGCCTGGATAGCGGCACGCCAAGACGCCGATTTTGCCAAATTTGCGCCCTCGCTACAGACTATGGTGGATTACAGCTTGCGGCAGGCCGACTATCTCGGTTATGAAGATCACCCTTATGACGCGCTGCATGATCTGTTCGAGCCCGGCTCTAAAGTTGCCAAGTTAAGGGCCGTCTTTGGCCCTCTGCGTGATGCTACCGTCGAACTTGTTAGGGAAATCGTGCAAAATGGCAGGGATTTGAGCGACGCTCCGGTTCACCAAGTTTTTGACGAAACGAAACAAGAGCAGTTCGCTGTAGAGGTCATTAAAGACTTTGGTTACGACTTTGAGCGGGGCAGGCTTGACCGCACCGTTCACCCCTTTGCCCAAGGTATTAGCAATAGTGACGTGCGCATTACCACACGCTACAGCCAGGATTTTTTAAACCCGGCCCTCTTTGGCACTCTACATGAGGCGGGTCATGCTATTTATGAACAAGGCATTGCCGACGCTTACCAGCGAAGCCCCTTAGGGAACGCCATCAGTCTGGGCATACACGAATCGCAGTCGCGTCTGTGGGAAAATTTAATAGGGCGGTCTTATGGTTTTTGGCAGCACGCCTATCCGCGTCTCCAGGAAATTTTCTCCGCGCAACTGGCCCAGGTTTCGCTGGATGACTATTACGCGGCTATCAACAAGGTCGAGCCAAGCCTGATTCGGGTCGAAGCGGATGAGGTGACCTATAACCTGCATATCATGATTCGCTTTGAGCTCGAGCTCTCCTTGTTAGAGGGCAGCTTAGCGGTTACAGACTTACCCGAAGCCTGGAACGAGAAATACCGTGAATACTTAGGCATCACGCCCTCAAATGATGCTGAAGGTTGCTTGCAGGACATTCACTGGTCTTTAGGCGCTATCGCTTACTTCCCAACTTATACCCTGGGTAACATCATGAGCGTGCAGTTTTTCGAGGCTGCTAAAAGGGATCAGCCGGAGATAGAAAAAGACATTGCGCAAGGTAAATTTGACAAGCTCTTTGGCTGGCTGCGCGAACATATCCATATTCACGGTTCAAAGTACGAGCCTGAAGATTTGCTAAAGCGTGCTACCGGCAGCGAGCTGGATGCCAGGCCTTATATCGACTATCTCAATAGCAAGTTCCGCACCCTTTATGGCCTGCCGCCACGCCAAGGCTGAGGATCATTTTGTGGCCATGCCCTTAAATGACAGCGACTTAGGGCGCTTTTTGCTGGCTAATAATATTGACGCCGAGCTTGTCTATCCGGATGCGCCCACCCCGACGGTGCCAGCGGCGGCCAAGGCTTTAGATGTGCCGATGAGCAGCATTATCAAGAGCCTGATTTTTCTGGGTAACGGGCAGCCCCAGGTCATTATTGCCGCAGGCGAGTCCCGCATCAGCTATAAACGCTTGCGTGATGTGCTGGGCGTGTCTCGGCGCAAATTGCGTATGGCCAGCCCGGAGGAGGCGCTGGCGTTGACCGGCTTCGAAGTCGGCGCCATGCCGCCCTTTGGCCACTTGCAGTCTCTACCTACCCTGGTGGATAGCTTAACGGTACAGGGCGAGCTGCTTTATGGCGGGGGTGGCACCAAGGCAGCCATGCTTAAACTAAGCTTGGCAACCTTATTAGCAGTTACCGGGGCGCGTTGTTTGCCGCTTACCCAGGAAGTGGAGGAGGGTTAAAAGGAAAGAGGAAAGTAGAAAGTGGTTAGTAGGAAGTAGAAGCCGGGGATTTTCCAGAGGTGGCATTCAGGCAATGGGAATTTGTCAGTTGACCGCCAACGTCTAAAGGGAACTCGTTGAGAAACTTTCTAGAAATGCTTTTCCCACTTACCACCAACTACCGACGACTAACAAAATTGGCATAATGCCTCTCGCCTCACTTTTTAGGGCTGCTTTTTAGAAATCGATTTGTTGTACCTGCTTACAAATGCTTTGGGGTGCTAGCAAGCAGGCCGGGGCTTTAGGTAAAGTTATAAGCGATGACTGATATACAGACTTTCCGGCAAATCCAGGCGAGGTGACGATGAGCGCCTCGTTTTTACTGCTTGCCGCCGTTTTAACACCTTTTGGCGCTGCAATATTAGCGCCGTTTTTGGGCTCGAGCCTAAAGGCTCGAGCAGGTCTGCTGCTGGCCCTGGCTTTCGCGCCTGCGTTGGCGCTGCTGACTCAGCTGGGACCGGCACTGGCCGAGGAGCCACTGAGCGCCACCCTAGCCTGGGTACCTGCTATCGGCTTAGAGATTGCCTTGCGGGCGGATGGCTTTTCGCTCATGTTCGCCCTGATCGTTGCCGGCATTGGCTTTTTGGTTATGGCCTATGCCACCGCCTATTTGGGCGCTCAGGAGCGGCATGGTCGCTTTTATAGCTATCTGCTGATTTTTGGCGGGGCCATGTTGGGTCTGGTGCTGGCCGATAATCTCATTGCCCTTTTTGCCTTTTGGGAGCTGACTTCGATCAGTTCTTTTTTGCTGATTGGCTTTTGGGATAGCCGCAAGGCCTCACAAGATGGTGCGGTCAAGGCGCTGCTGGTCACAGCTTTTGGTGGTCTGGCGCTCTTAGTCGCCGTCATTTTGCTGATTTTGGCTGGCGGCAGTACCCAGCTTTCGCTCTTAGATATTGAATCTATTCGGCAAAGTGCCTACTTTATACCTGCAGTCACGTTGCTGCTGCTGGCGGCTTTTAGCAAATCAGCGCAATTGCCGTTTCACTTGTGGTTGCCCACCGCCATGGAAGCACCCACTCCGGTCTCGGCTTATCTGCATTCGGCCACCATGGTCAAGGCGGGTCTGGTGCTGGTGGCTAAGTTTGGCTGGCTTTTTGCCGACACCGCCTTTGCCAGCATCATTCTTTATGTGGGGTTGCTCACTCTCTTCTGGGGGGCTTATCTGGCCTTGCGCCAGCAGGACCTAAAGGCGCTCTTGGCCTACTCAACGGTGTCACAGCTAGGTCTTATCATGTCGCTTTATGGAGCCGGTTATCCGCTGGCGGCTACTGCGCATTTGCTCAACCAGGCAACTTTTAAGGCGGCACTGTTTATGGTGGTGGGAATTATTGACCATGAGACGGGCAGCCGTAACCTGAGCCGACTCTCCGGTTTGTGGCGCAAGCTTCCGCTGACCTTTGCCCTGGCTTTGCCGGCGGCGCTGTCAATGGCCGGTCTGCCGCCTTTTGGGGGCTTTGTTTCCAAGGAACTGTTTTATGAGGACATGCTCTACAAAGGCTGGCTGCCCATTACGCTGGCTGTAACCGGGAGTATAATTACTTTTGCCTATAGCTTTAAATTCCTGTCAGTGTTTTTTGGTCCTCTTCGTTCCGAAAACCCCAAAGTGCACGAGGCTTCGTTGTCGTTCTGGTGGCCGGTCTTGCCGCTTAGCTTAGCGGCGCTCCTGTTTGGTATCTACCCCTTAACCCTAAGCTGGTTTACTAATCTGGCTGCCCCCGGTCTGGGCTTTGAAGCCGAGCCACTAAAACTTTATAAGGGACTTAATTTGGCGCTGATACTCTCAGTACTTACCTGGGTTTTGGGTTTGGCGCTATATCTTTTGCGGACTCGCTTTATCGCCTGGCAACAGGCGCTCACTCCAAGCTGGAACGCCAACACGGTTTTTTATGCGCTAAGTGCCGGGCTCGAGCGCCTGGCACAAGGGCTGACCAAACGCACCCAGGGCGCTAGCTTCGCTACACATTTACGCCTTATCTGGCTGCCCTTTGCCTTAGCGGGTCTAGCCGTCGGGGGCTGGTTTTTACCGGCAAAACTGACGCCAGTCTCACTATCTTTTGCAGTGGCTGCACTGATGATCTTAGCGGGTTCGCTGGGGGTGCTGCTGGCCCGCTCACGCCTAAGTGCTTTGCTGTTTATGGGTTTGGCCGGTTTTTCTTCGGTGCTGCTCTTTGTGCTTTTGCGTGCGCCCGACTTAGCGCTTACCCAGTTGCTCATCGAAGCCGTGACGGTCATCCTCTTTTTGTCGGTGTTTCGCTACTTGCCGGTCCTAAAACGCCATCACCGCCGCCGCTCGGTTGCCATTTTTGACATCATCCTTTCGCTTGGGGTCGGCACCACGGTATTCGCCGCACTTTTGGCCGTACAAACACCGATAGGTGAACGCATCAAGGATTATTTTCTGGAATTCAGCGAGGAATTGGCCGGGGGCAGCAATGTAGTCAATGTGATCCTGGTTGATTTTCGTGGTTATGACACCATGGGGGAGATCACGGTCTTAGCCCTCGTGGGTTTTAGCGTTTACGCCCTGCTTAGACTCAGGGCGCGCGCCTCTTCAGGCAAAATCGAAGAGGAGAGGCCTGATGATGATTAAATATCCAGATGTTTTCTTTTCCGTCTTGGCCAGGCCGGTGATTTTTGTCCTCATTGCCCTGGGTTTGCACTTGCTCTTGCGTGGGGCCAAAGCGCCCGGGGGCGGTTTCATTGCCGGTCTGGTAGTGGCGGCGGCGGCACTGCTCTCGCGCATGGCCATGGACCGGCCACTGCTTAGTTTTAATACCCGCTTGCTTATTCCCTGGGGTTTGTTACTGGCCGCCGCTACCGGCATTGCCCCAATGCTGCTGGGCCTGCCCTTTCTAAAAAGCGCTTTTGGATACCAGACCTGGCCCTTTATTGGTAAGTTTCCCTGGGAAACGGCCTTGCTTTTTGATATGGGAGTGTTTTTGGTAGTGGTGGGCATCACGGTTACGATTATTGACTTGCTGGCGCAAGAGGCGGAGTATGAACTAGTAGTAATGGAAGTGGAAAGTGGGCAGGAGCACTGATGGAATTGCTCTTGCCATTCTTAGCGGCAGTACTGATCGCCACCGGTGTCTATCTGGTTTTGTCCAAGACCATGATTCGACTGATTATTGGTTTATCTATGTTGGCTTACGGGGCTAATTTAAGCATTTTATTAGCTGGCAGCGGCACCGAGCTGGCTGCTCCGCCACTCTTAACGGTAGAAGGCCCCTATGTCGACCCCTTGCCCCAAGCGCTGATACTTACCGCCATCGTGATTGGTTTTGGCACCACCGCGTTGCTGATGGTACTGGCCGTCAGAGCCTATCAAGCTGCGGGCACCGATCACGTGCAAGAGCTCTTAGACCACCCTGATTTGCTGCCCCCGGAAGGAGTCTATGCCGACCCCGAGCATCCCTCGGTATCGCCGGAGATTGGCCCCGATACCAACAATATCAATGCTGACGAGGGCGCAGCCAGCAACGGTGCCGAGTCTAAAGCCGAGGAGGAGAAGGCGTGAATCTCGTCGCCTTACCCGTGCTCATCCCGCTCGTGGCCGGGGCAAGCCTGCTGCTCTTTAGAACGGCTCGAGCCCGCACTATATTTGCCACTTTAGCCACACTGCTGACATTGCTGACTAGCCTGCTGATTGCCGTACGCAGCCTAAGCGGCGAAGTGCTGGTGGTCCAGATGGGCGGTTGGCCCGCACCCTTTGGCATCACATTAGTGGCAGATGGCCTAACCGGCATAATGCTGCTGCTATCGGGCTTAAGCGGTCTGTTGACGGTTTTGTTTGCCGGCTCGAGCCTGCAACACTCACCCAGGCGAGGGCAGTCGGCCTTGCTCAACCGCGCCAGAGAGGCTTTTGGGGTCCAGGCGCTCTTTCAGTTTTTGCTGATGGGCGTCAATATGTCTTTTCTTACCGGCGACTTATTTAACCTCTTTGTGTCTTTTGAGGTGATGTTGGTTGCCTCTTATGGCCTGCTGCTTTTGGGCGGCGAGTTGGCGCAACTGCGCGAAGGCTTTAAGTACGTTGTCATAAACTTAGTCGCCTCGGCTATCTTTGTAATAGCGGCGGGTTTGTCCTATGGGCTTTTCGGCAGCCTCAATATGGCCGATATCGCCCTGCGTTTGCAAGCAAACGGCCTTGATAGTCGCGTGACCATGGTGGCTATGTTGCTGGCACTTGTTTTCACTACCAAAGCGGCGGCATTCCCCTTGGGTTTCTGGTTGCCCAATTCCTATCCGACGCCACCGGTAGCCATCAGCGCTTTTTTTGCGGCTGTCTTGACCAAAGTTGGGGTCTACGCCCTTATCCGCGCCTTTACGCTCATGTTCCCAGGCGAGCTGACGATTCAAACCATCATTTTTACCTTAGCTGGAATAACCATGCTGATAGGAAGCTTAGGGGCCATCGCGCGTCAGCGCTGGCGTTATTTGCTGGCATTTACCAATATCGCCAGCATCGGCTATCTACTCATGGGGGCGTTTAGCCGCAGTGAAAGCGGCCTAAGCGCGGCGCTCTTTTATCTGATTCATTCGGTGCTGGTCATTTTCACCCTTTTCCTTATCGCCGGTTTGGCCGAAAAAATTTCTGGTGAGCGTTACCGCAACGAGGGACATTTAAGTGTTTATCCCTGGTTGGGGGTAGGCTTTTTTATCAGTGCCATCGCTCTGGCCGGTTTACCACCCACCAGTGGTTTTATTGGCAAGTATTCGCTGGTTCAAGCGCTGTTTTCGTATGGGGACGCCCTATCGCTAATCGTGGCGAGCATCGCCGTTATCAGCGGCTTGCTGCTGCTTTATGCCGTAATGCTTATCTGGCGCGGTTTTTTCTGGGGTGAGAGTGACGCGGTTCATTTAGTTAATTTGCCCTGGGCCATGAGTGCGGTGGTGGTTATAGCCGTGGCGTTGTTATTGAGTCTGGCGGCCTTGGGCGGCCCGATATTTAACTTAAGCGAGCGAGTAGCCAAGCAGTTGCAGACAAATCAGCAATATCTTAGCCAGGTATTGCCAACTCCAGGGCTCGAGCCCGAAACGGAGGAGCTTAGATGACGGAGATCCTGGCGGTAATTTCACTGGCCTTTCTCTGGGGTTTTTTGGCCAGCGATTTCAGCTATTTCAACCTGACGGTTGGGGCGTTATTGGGCTTGTTACTACTTGGTATCGTGCAGCGTGACGAACGTTCTTTTACCCGTCGCCTGTGGGCCTTTTTGCGTTATCTACTGCTTTTTGCGCGGGAGCTGATGGTTGCCAATGTCGTCATTGCCATGTTGGCGCTTAAACCCCGACCTAGGTTCTACCCGCATATCATTGCCGTGCCGCTCACCATCAAAACGGATGCGGCGATAGCGCTGTTATCCGCTACCATTACGCTGTTGCCGGGTACGGTGGCTATAGGCGTTTCCGAGGACAAACTCAAGCTGTACGCACATGCTATCGGTAGTGCGGATATCTTAGCGGCGCGAGAAAGCGTGCTGCGTATGGAGCGCCTTATTTTAGGCTTTATGTCTTAAGGGAGTTTGGGCATGATTGTAAACATCGCACTAGCTTGTTTAGCGCTGGCCATTACTGTGGCGGTCTACCGGGTGCTAAAAGGGCCGTCCTGGGGTGACCGCATCATGGCTTTTGACTTTTTGACCGTCAACTTGGCGGTACTTGTTGTGGTTCTGGCGGTTCGCACGGAAATCACTGTGCTCTTAGATGTGGCGTTGCTGGTATCAATACTGGGTTTTTTGAGTACGGTAGCCTTGGCGCGCTATCTGCTGCGAGGTCGGGTGTTTAAATGAAGTTCGTTCTGAGCGTCATTTTTGCCTTGTTGCCGCTTGCCATAGCCGCAGAAGACGTTGCCGTCATTCGGGCTAATTGGCTCACGGACTTGCTGATGTTAATCGGCAGTTTCTTTATTTTAGCGGCAGGTATCGGCGTGCTGCGCTTCCCCGATTTTTACACCCGTTTGCACGCCTCGACCAAGCTGGTCACTTTGGGCGGGCTAGGGATTTTTATAGCTGCGGCTGTTGCTTTTATCCCCAACGCGGCTACCGAGCGCTTGCTGCTTATTGCCGCCTTCTTCTTTCTTACCGGGCCGCTCTCGGGCTATATGATTGCCCGCTCGGGTTATTTGCGGGGCTTGCCGCTTTACAAAGAAGAAGGCAGCGCCGACGAATGGGAGGCTCAGGGGGAGGGGCTCGAGCAATTTGAGAAAGACAATGCTAGCTCAGATGACTAAAAGTAAAATTTGTTTAATGGCGGTTTTGAACTTCAGTTTAGCCCCAGGCGTTTGGGCTGAGCCAAGGGGCGTTGTGCTTCTTGCAGTACGATGCAGGATATGAAGGCTTCAACCATTGATTTTGATTTGACCTACTGCCAGCGGGTCTTGCTTAAGCTGCTCAATACCCCTTCACCTTCGGGTTTTACCGAACAAGCCATGAAATTTATCAACCAGGAATTGCGTGAGCTGGGTATTGAATCCCGGCGGTGGGCGAGGAGCAAAACAGCGATGAGTACAGTGTTACGCTCTGCTCCAAAGATTCGAGTGGCCCTTATGATTACAATATGACCAAGGCATTGCGGCAGCTAGCGGAGGATAACGGGATTGCGCTAAGACTCGATATCTACCCCTTTTATGGCTCCGATGCTTCGGCGGCCTTAAGAGCGGGAGGGAATTATCGCGCTGCTTTAATCGGTCCGGGTGTGGACGCTTCACACGCCTAGGAACGCACGCACGAGCGGGCACCGGAAGCCACCGCTCGACTCTTGATTGCCTATTGTTGCGCAGAGCCAAAGTGAGCTTTGTGGAACGACAGAAGGGGGTTTAGGTTAGACTGATGTCAATGCACGAATATCCAAGCTTGGTTTGGCACTTAAAGAACACTCAGCTCTTTGAAGACCTCTCAGCCGAGGAGCTCGAGCAACTCGCGCGTATTACTCCCTACAAACGCTTTGTGGCCGGCGAGATCATCTATCACATGGAGGACCCAGCGGATGCGCTTTATTTTATCCGCGACGGCATGGTCAAAATATCCATGTACTTTCCCAACGGCAAGGAGATGATTCTAGCTTTGCTGGGTCAGTACGACATCTTTGGAGAATTGCTGCTGTTGCCCAGTGAGCGTCGTCCCAATCAGGCCGAAGCGGTGGTGGACACCACGCTGATTGTCCTGCCCGAACATGACTTTCAGCGGCTATTGTCTCAATATCCGGCCTTGGCCATGAAGTTTGTCAAGGTGATGTCGACCAAGCTCTGGCAGTCTCAGGCAATGTTTGCCGAGACGGGTGCTTTCGATGCGCCAGGGCGGCTGGCTAATTTACTATTGCGTCTGGCCAATGATTTTGGTTCGCCGAGTGAGCGCGGTACAGTAATTGACCTCAACCTCACCCAACAGGACTTAGCCAAGATGATTGGCGCTACCCGGGAAACCGTGAGCCACTGCCTGGCCCGTCTGCTAGAATATGGCGCGGTGCGGCGGCGGCGGGCGCCGATTACAGTTAACAAGGAAAAATTGCTGCAATTTTTGGATGAAGCCACTGAGTGATAAAGACCAGTAAAAAGCAAAAAGTAAGTGGAAAGTAGTTGGTAGGAGGTAGAAGCCAGGGGTTTTCTGGCGAGGGTAAAATCAGGCAACGGGAATTTGTCAGTTAAGCACTGACGCCCAAAAAGAACTCCGTTGGCAAGACCTTCTAAAAAGGTTTTTCCACCTACTACTCACCACCTAACGCCTACTACTAGACGTTGGAGCCAATATCGGCGGCTTGTGCCGGTTTGGGCTCGAGCACCAAAGATACCAGGGTGCAGTCGGCTTCTGGTGTTGAGCTGTCCGGCGTGACTATCCGTAGCTTTTTATTGTCAATAATAAACAGCGGCAGATAATTCTTGCCATAGATTGCCTCAAAATCTGCAAAGTCAAACTCTTCGGTGATAGTGGTTTTTTTAAGCTCGCCACCCCGGTTAAAAAGATTGCTGATTTCAGCGTAATTAACCCCGTGATGAAAAACGGTGCGCCCCCGCTGCGCTGCGCTTACGTGACCGCGTTCGCTGCTCGAGCGCCCCGGTTTTAGCTGAAAGACGTTTTCAGAGCCAAAGTCTCGGGCATATTTCAGGGCGGTAAGCGCGTTGGCCTCGTCATTGGAGGTAAGCGCCAGGAGTTTGCCAATACCTTCGAGTTGCACTTCGTCATCACTACGATCAGAGAGCAGGCTGCCATAAAAGGTGTTTAGCCCCTCCATGCGGGCGTTGGCCACATGCGACCAATTGGTGTCGGCCAGCAAGACAGGGAAGCCCTCGTCCTGGATAAATTTGGCGATGCGCCTTGCAAAGCTGTGCGCCCCCAAAATCAACAAACCCTGGGGGTCCGGTTCAGCCACGCCTAAAAGCTGTGCTAATGGTTTGGCCGTTAAGCTGTTGAGCACCACCGTGCCTACAATGATAATAAAGACCAGCGGCTCGAGTATTTCCGCGCCGGCAAAACCCGATTCGGTTAGTTCAAACGCAAAAAGCGAAGTGACCGAAGCGGCCACGATACCGCGTGGAGAAATCCAGGAGAGAAAGAGCTTTTCCTTTATCGATAGGCTCGAGCCCACAGAGCTGATAAAGATGTTTAGCGGCCTGACCACCAGCATCACAAGGGCGACTACCAGCAGGCTTTGCCAAGTCAGTGCCTGCATAAAAGCCTCAAGCTGAATGTTGGCGGCCAGCACGATAAAAAGCAGTGAGATAAAGAGCACCGTCAAGTCTTCTTTAAAACTGAGAATTTCGCTTAAGTTAGGAACCCGTTGATTAGCCATGATCATGCCCATGAGAGTGGTCGCTAACAGTCCGGATTCTGATGCTAAGGCATTGGCGGTGGCAAAAACTGTAAAGACAACGGCCAGTGCAGCAACATTGATCAGATAATCAGGAATCAAACGCCGTCGCAGGAGGCCAGACAGAAAATAACCGCCAATTACACCCAAGATAGTGCCCACAGCTATCACGCTAAAAAACAAAAGTAGCGTTTGACCAAGCGCCTCGCCGCGGTTTTCAATGAGCAGATACTCAAAAACCAGTACTGCTACTAGCGCCCCAAGTGGATCAATTAAGATTCCTTCCCATTTAAGGACATTGGCAACTTTTGCCTTGGGGCGGACATTCTTAATAAGCGGGCCGATCACAGTTGGCCCGGTAACTATAATTAAAGCACCAAACAAAAAGGCTAGTGGCAGCGACAGGCCGACAACAAAATAACCCGCAGCAGTAGCTCCCAGCCAGGTGATTAGTGACCCAACAGTGATTAAGTTGCGCACCACGCGACGTGTTTCTCTAACTTCGGGTAGGCGCAGGGTCAGGCCACCCTCAAAAAGAATCAGGCCAACGGCCAAGGACACGGCAGGAAAAAGCAAGTCAGTACCAAATAACTCTGCTGGATTGAGCAAACCAAACACCGGCCCCATGAGAAAGCCAATGATCAGTAAGGGCAAGATAGCGGGCAGGCTGACGCGCCAGGCCAACCACTGGGCAGCTGCTCCGAGGCCAATAATTAAGGCAATTGCAAGAGAGGCGCTAATAGTCATGGGTACTTAGTTTTATATCACGTCTCTGAGGGTGACGATGGTTTGGATACTGCTTGACAAGAGTTCTTATCTGCTGTAATTAACGGTAGGTTCGTGGTTGTACTTAGATAAGTGATAGGCTCGAGCTTGCTTGATTGAAAGGACAGCTATGGTAAGAAAGTATCTGGTAAAGACCGATAACGGCGATGTTTTAGTAGAAGTCAACGAAGCTTGCAAAAATGCTTTGGGCAATGATCTACTTATCCTCAAGGAGCCTAACCCCCAAAACACCGAAGGTCTGCAGATGGAAGTGCCACTTAGGGCGTTTGGTGCTAAGGTGCTCGAGCTCATCACCATGATTGGTACCGGCGATTTTTCTGCCAGTCCCACAATGCTTAAGATGATGATCAAGGAAAAAGCGACTTCAGAACTCAATCGGATTGAGCGCTGGGCCAAAGAAAGGCTTTAGAATTCCGTTATTCCTTGATCTCAACTTCAATGATTTCACCAAGATTTTCCAGGCTGCCCTTGTAAAGCTCTAGGGCAAGCCGCTGCACTTCGCGAACTGCCTCAGAGCCTTTTAACTCGGCAGATACGCGGCTGTTAGCCACCTCTAAGCTTGCCGCCAAAACCTCGGCAAAGATAGGCCAGGGGCCTTCAAAGTTTTCCTCAACTGCCTCAGCAGTGGCGGAAGTAGCATCCTTTGACTTTTTAGGTTTTTTTGGGGCAGGCTTATTGGGCTCAAGTCGCGCTAAGGCTTCCTCGCTGGCACGGCGCTCTGCTTCGCGTTTGTTGCTGCCCTGGCCCGTGCCGTAGACCTCGGCTTTTATCAGCACATCACAAACGAAGGTGGGGTCGTGTTCGGGGCCGCTACGCTTGGTCTGGAATTTGGGTTTGGGCAGACCCAGGCTCTTACAAAGATCAATGAGTGTGTTTTTGGGATGTGTCATAACTACCCTCTGATTTCGCAAATGCAAGACAACTGCTAAAGCGGAGCCTGCAGCCTCCGTTTTGTCAGGCATGTTATCATGCGGTAGCATATAAATTATGACGCGGCTATTATTATGTGACGATCACGCCATGTTTCGCCAGGGCCTAAAAAGCATTCTCGAAACCGAGGAAGGCTTTCGTATTATTGGCGAAGCATCCACCGGGCGCGAAGCGGTGCGCTACGCTTTAGAAACAAGACCCGATATTGTCCTTATGGACATTCAGATGCCGGAACTAGACGGGGTAGCGGCGACCAAGACGATCTTAGAAGAGCTTCCTGAGGCAAAAGTCATCATCTTGACAATGTATCGCCAGGACCGCTATGTCTTTGAGGCAATCAAGGCTGGTGCACGCGGCTATATGCTAAAAGACTCCGACTCAGCGGATTTGATAGAGGCCATTCATCGTGTCGAGGATGGCGAAACATTGCTAAATGCCGAGATGGCCGCCTCGATACTTGATGAGTTTAAGAAAGTCAAAGAAGAACTGCCCGAACACCCCGAGCACCCAATTTCGGAGCTAACCGACCGCGAGGCCACCATTTTGCGCTTGCTGGCCCAGGGGGACTCCAACCAGGAGATTGCCGAAGAATTACGCGTCAGCGAAAAGACCGTGCGCAACCGCCTTTCGGAAATTTTCTCCAAGTTGCGCCTAAACAATCGCACGCAGGCGGCGCTTTATGCCCTGCGTGAAGGTATTGCCACCTTGCAAAAGGATGATTCTTAAATTATTAGTTAGCGGCCAACCACTCGTAGAAAGCGTGCTTAAGATCGTGCTCGCCGACGCCGAGTTCTTCAACGCTGGCTACAGCGGTTTCTAAGTCGGAGCTTTCGAGCGCCGCACCCAGTTTTTCAGAAGCTTCAATCATTTTCTAGGCAACTTCAGCCATTTCACCGGGCCAGTTGATATCGACTAGCAAAATATCGACGCGCTCGAGCAATTCCTCGGCAATCAGGCGGCCCTGATCGTCGCCTTCTTGCCACACATTAACGTAGTTCTCTACCAGACCGACATTGCCCAGCAGATCGAGATAAGTCACATGCACTTCGGCCATAGTTGCTTCATTGTCAGCGGATGCCCATACTGTGCTAAGCGTGACTAAGAGAACCAGGATTGCCAAAACGCGGCTTAAGAAGTTGAACTTGATCATATTGATCTATCTCCTCATTTAATTTACCGTAATTGCTAGTTGCCATCCATAGGGATGACCGTTCAAACTGGTGTTGATTGACATCAAGTTTGGAGGAATCCCTATGGACGACAGCTTTATTGTAACGGCTTACTGCATTATCAGTGATACGCTCTCACAACTC
>JASBUK010000019.1 GCA_030147925.1 Trueperaceae bacterium | reverse complement strand
TACAGGGCTGACGCATCAAAACCAAAGACGCTAGTCTTGAGGGATGACAGAAGACCCAGCAACGGAGCAACTACGCTTAGCAGTCCTACACTTTTCAGCTTTACCCGACCCAAGGATAGAACGGAGCAAACAGCATCTACTCGTCAACATCGTGGCTATAGCTTTGAGTGCGGTACTCGCAGGGGCAGATAGTTTTTACGAGATAGAGAGTTTCGGTCACACCAAGAGAACATGGCTGGAACAGTTTTTGGAGCTTAAGAACGGTATTCCTTCGCACGACACGTTCAATCGGGTGTTTTCGCTGCTCGAGCCTGCCCACTTTCAAACTTGTGCTCTGGACTGGGTGCGCGCTGTCGTAGGCGGTGGGCTCAGCGCCGAGGATGTATTGGCGGTCGATGGCAAGCAGCTACGGGGTTCAGCCTGCGCAGCACTCAAGGCTGTACACATGCTCAATGTCTGGTCACACGCACACGGGTTGTGTTTAAGTTCTACAGCGGTGGACGGCAAGAGTAATGAGATTACCCACGTGCCCGGCTTGCTCGACACATTATCGCTACTCGACTTGGCAGGCTGTATTGTGACGGTAGACGCGCTCAACACTCAGCGCACCATCGCCGTCAAAGTCAAAGAACACAAAGCCGAGTACATCATGGCGCTCAAACAAAACCAAGCCAAGCTTTATGAAGATGTGGCGTGGCTGTTCGAGAACGCTGAAACCGAGCAACAGGGCAACACTTTCCAGACCCGTGAACGCAGCCGCGGTCGTGACGAGCTGCGCTACTGCACGGTCTTGACCGAGGCGTCCGAACTCGCTTACTTAAAAGCGCATCAATGGCCCGGGCTTGAGAGTGTCGCTAGGCTTAGCCGCGAACGCAGTGTCAAAGGTCAAACAACTCATGAAGTGACTTACTACTTGTGCAGCTTCAAAGCCCAAGCTGAAAAGCTGCTACAGGCAGTGCGCGCTCATTGGGGTGTCGAGAACAAGTTGCACTGGACTTTGGACGTCGTCTTTAGCGAGGATGCCCACAGCTACACAGACCGCCGTGGCGCTGAAAACATGGCCGTGCTACGACAGTTTGCTCTGAGCCTGCTCAGACAAGATGCCTCCAAAGGCTCGCTCAAAGGTAAGCGCAAAAGGGCGGCCTGGGATGACGACTTTCGTGCGCGTATCTCAAGGGGCTTATCCCAAGTTAAGATGCGTCAGCCCTGTGTTAACGTTTATGTTTGGCATTTGCTCCTGATATTAGTGTTAAACTCTGGGCACAGCTTTGGCGTCGTCCCCTAACGACAAGAACTTGAATAGGGCGGATTTATCTGACGCTTTCTTTTAGTCAGTCATGGTTCGTTTCATTCTCATTGACAGTAGACTGACCGCCTTTATTTCTACTCACGCTGTTCGGGTGGTATTGACAACTGTCAATACCACCGAAACGCTCTTTATATCCGATGTTTATGGAGGAAGCCATGCCCGAAGACGGTAAAAAACGCAAAAATGCTTTAGCAGGTGAACCGCTGCTTGATGTGGATCAGAAAATTCTACGTGCTTATACGGCTGCTTTGGATGCCTATAACTCCGGTAACTGGGACGCTACCGTGACCTCTTGTGCTAAGGCTTTAGAAGGCATTACTAAAACAGAACTTCCCTATAACGAACGCAGCGGCACCTTAGGACAACTTCTGGAAAAACTGCCCAAGCACGTAAAGCTCGAGCAACCCATGGTTGATTTGGCCGTTGCCGTTAAAGACGGCGATAGCCTAGGGGCGCTCTTTGATCTGGAAAAGAGCACGAACGCCGCCATTGCACAGGCTACGCTGGCTTTGCTTGAGTCTTTTGTGACCTATGTCTATCTGTTTAAAGCCAAGGTCGAAAATCTGAAAAAGCTCATTGAACTGCCCCAGGACAGCCCCGCAGCGGAGGCCAGCCCAACGCCACAGGCTGCTGCACAAATGACGTCTAGCGAGGATTTTGACCAATTTGACATAAAACCCGATCCTTACGACTTAAAGGGTGACTGGAAGGGTATAAAAGATACGGAAAAACGCAAAACTTAGGGGTGAAGATTGAGGCGAAAGGGCTTATGCCAATTTTGGGTGAACACCTTTAGGCCTTTGTTAAAAAGCTCGTACCTTTAGGCATGCTTAAGTCCCAGGTTTTTGCTGACGCTGTCCTTACTGTGACTTCGTAAGATGCTCGCAACTCCTTATATTCATTGTGGTTGTGTTTGCCGCCAAGGCTATAAAGTATTAGCCTAGGGCCTTTCATCAGTAAATTTCCAAGCCGCAAATTCTTTGTACCAATTTGTACCAAGGGACGTTCGTCACTGTACTCAGGACCTATGGCCGTCTATACTGATGACAAAGGAGGTGGAATAGCATCGACAGATCAATGCATTCCTCTTTTGAACAACTCTCTCGCCAGTAGAGGCTCGAGCGAACGTATCCCCAACGGGAACCGACAGAGCAGAGAAAGTGCCACAGCACCGGAGCGAAGAGAGTTGTTTTTTGTGCAAAAAATATAAAAGGCGGCCTAAAAGCCGCCATTGTTTAGCTAATTTTAAACGGAATCAGTATAACTCGAACAAAACAATTTCTTATTTACTGACAGTCGCTGTTGGTGACTAACTGCAAGGCAACTGGGATAAACTCGGTTTCTCCAGGAAGGCTGCTGCCGGCAATAATCTCAGCAGCCTTCTCGACGGCGAGTCGGCCCATTTCTGCGGGTTGCTGGGCGACGGTAGCAGCCAGATCACAGGCTTCTACGGCGGCTACGGCGTCATCGGTGGCATCGAAGCCGACAACAAGCATGTCCCGGCCACTGCCTTGAATGGCTTGCAGGGCGCCAAGGGCCATTTCGTCGTTATGGGCAAAGACGGCATCGATTTCGGGCTGCGCCTGCAAGATATTTTCCATCACGCTGAGGCCTTGGGCGCGGTCAAAGTTAGCGGTTTGCCGGGCGACTATCTCGGTGCCGGAACAGCTTTGGCTCATGTAGTCATTAAAGCCTGCACCCCGATCACGTGCCGCCGAAGTTCCAGGAATGCCTTCAAGCTCGACAACTTTACCGCTGCCGCCGAGTGCTCCGCAGGCAAATTCTGCGGCCAAAGCGCCCCCGGCCACGTTATCCGAAGCAATGTGAAAAGCGACCTCACCACCGTCCGCGCCTCTATCTACGGTGATTACGGGAATACCCGCATCATTGGCGCGGCGGATAGCCGGAACTACAGCTGCGGCATCGGCGGGGTTGATCAGCAAGACTGCGACGCCTTGAGTTACCAAATCCTCAATATCGGATACTTGTTTGCCGACGTTGTTTTGGGCATCGAGTGAGACCAGCGTTAAGCCGGCGGCGTCGGCGGCGGCTTGCGCGCCTTCTTGCAAGGTGATAAAAAACGGATTGTTGAGCGTCGAAATGGACAGGCCGACGGTTCCTTGAGCCGTAGCCAAGCTGGCTAGACCAAAAAGGCCAATGATTAACAGAGCAATTTTACGCATATCCAACCTCCAGAGATTTTCCGGGCTTCTTACTGATTACGGGCTGAGGCAAGTCTTTCGATAAGTAGTGCCGCCAGAATCACACCCCCTTTCACGATCTGTTGATAAAACGAGGAGACGTTGAGAAGATTCATGCCGTTGTTGAGAACGCCAATAATGAGAGCGCCTAAAAAAGTGCCGAAGACGTTGCCTTTACCGCCAAATAGCGAAGTCCCGCCCACCACCACAGCGGCGATGGCATCTAGCTCGAAGCCTGTACCCGCGGTGGGTTGCGCCGAGTTTAGACGCCCATCTAGTACCAGTGCGGCAAGGGCGGAGGCCAGTCCGGCATAGGCATAGGTAAAGAAAAGAACCCTGGCCACCGGGATACCCGAGAGCCTGGCCGCTTCTTCATTGCCGCCTACGGCATAGATAGCACGCCCTAATGAAGTAAAGCGCAGAATAAAATGAGTCAGCAGCAAAAAGCCCAGCATGATCCATACTGGGATGGGTAGGCCAAGTAGTGAGGCATTGCCCAGAACATAAAAAGCTTCCGGTAAACCGGTGATGGGGCGTCCGCCTGTGTAGACCAGCGTCATGCCTCTAAAGATGGTGAGGCCCGCTAAGGTGACGATAAAGGGTGCAATTTTGAAATAAGCGACGATAGCGCCGTTAAACGAACCCAAGATGACTCCAACCAAAAGACCGGCCAGAATCGCTAGATAAGCAGGCCAACCTGCCACTGCTAAGCCTGCTGCCACCACACCGGCAAAGGCCAAGAGCGAACCCACCGAAAGGTCGATGCCCGCGCCGATGATGACGACGGTCATGCCAAAGGCCAAGAGGGCATTTATCGAGGTCTGACGCAAAACATTCAAAAGATTCGAGACACTCAAAAAACGATCTGATAAAAACGCCAAAGCAAGAACCATGGCCAAAAATGCCAGCGTTAAACCGTAACGGGCCAGCAAGCCGGTCCACTTAACGCGCGCCAGTGACATAGGCAACGACCTCCTCGTAGCTAAAGGGAGTTGTGAGCTCGGTGACGACCTTTTGCTGTCTAAAGACGAGAACGCGGTCGCAGAGTGAAACGAGTTCCTCGGAATCGCTTGAGGAGACTATCACGCCCAAACCTTGCAAGGCTAATTGCTCAATCATGTCGTAAAGCTCGTGCCTGGCGCCGACATCAACGCCTCGCGTGGGTTCGTCGAGCAGGAGAATCTTGGGTTGAGTGGCCAGCGCCTTGCCCACCACGACCTTTTGTTGGTTGCCACCGGAGAGTTGCCAAACAAGCTTTTCCGGTTCGGGTGGGCGGATGGACAGGCGTTTAATCCACTGTGTGACCTGCTGACGTTCGGTTTTTGGCTGTATGATGCCCCCACGGCTGATTTGGGGCAAGATGGCAAGAGCGGTATTTTCGCGGATGTTGAGCTCTAACACCAGGCCTTGTGTTTTGCGATCGGAAGGCACCAAAAAGATACCATCCGCGATGGCGTCACGGGGTTCATGGACACGATGTTTACCCCAATCGGAGTGCCCCTGGTAGCCAAACATAGCAGTAATGACTTCACCGCGCCCCGAACCCACTACACCGGCTAAACCCAGGATTTCACCGGCCTTTACTTCGATATTTAGCTGGGCAATCTTACTGGTCTGAATATCGACTTTGGCGAGCGTAGCACCGACCCGGCGTTGTGAGCGGCTATAGCTTTGCAGTTGCCGGCCAACCATTTGCCGCACTACTTCGGCGGTGCTGACTGAGGCAACTTCGTTGGTGGCAATTAGTTTGCCGTCACGTAAGACGGTGACTCTATCGGTGATGCGAAAAATCTCTTCGAGGCGGTGACTGATATAGACGATGCCCACGCCGCGACCACGTAAGCCTTCGATCAGTTCAAAGAGGCGTTCGGTTTCGGCGGCGGAGAGAGCGGCGGTAGGCTCATCCAGAATAAGGATTTTGCCATGTTGTGCCAGGGCTCGAGCAATGGCGACAAGCTGCTGTTCGCCGACACTGAGTTCGCGCACGGCTCGGCTGGGCTCGAGCTGCAAACCAACGTCGGCTAAGATAGCCTCTGCTTGCTTATAAAGTGCTTGATAGTTGACCACCCGCGACAAATGACCCAGGAACAGGTTCTCTGCGACTGACAAATCCGGCACCAGCGTGAGCTCCTGAAAGACCATGATGATGCCGTGAGCTTGAGCATCGGTGACACTGCGCAGCGAGATATTTTCTCCCGCTAAGCTGATGCTGCCCTGATCGGCGGGTTGCGCACCGGAGAGGATTTTCATCAAAGTGGATTTCCCGGCGCCGTTTTCACCAACTAAGGCATGCACCTCGTTAGCGTTTAAGTCAAAATCAACTTCTTGGAGCGCCTGTACACCCCCAAAATGCTTGCTGATACCTTTCATTTGCAGGAGCATTTAGAAAACCACCCCGCTCACTAAGATCACATTGGCATAAGGGGTGAATTCGCCGCTGCGCACAATTGCCTTGGCCTGCTGACTGCTTTGTTTAAAGTCTTCATGGGAAACAAAGTCGATTTTAGTGGAACTGTTAAAGTAAGACTTTATTTCCTGCAAAAATCCTGGCGATGCCTGACGCAATTCTTCGGCCAATACCACGCTTTGTGGCTGCATTTCGCCCAAGATTGCCGCCAGCACCTCTACAAAGGCAGGCTTGCCGGGGCTAAAAGCCAGGTCGATACGCTCTACACCATCAGGAATCGGCAAGCCGGCATCGGCAATTATCAGCATATCGCCGTGGCCCAAACCGGCTATGATCCGGGCAAGCTCGGGGTGCAGAACACCGGTTTTTTTCATAGTGACCCCCGCAAGAAATTTTCCAGCTCATCACGTGTCGGCAGTGAAGGCTGGGCACCCGCTTTGCTAGCGGCCAAGGCTCCGGCGGCGCTGGCGCTGCGCACGGCATTGGCCAAGCTATCTCCCTGTGACAGGGCGAGCGCAAGAGCGCCAAGAAAGGCGTCACCGGCGGCGGTCGTGTCGAGGGCGGCTACGGCAAAGGCTGGCAACTGACCCGCATCGTTGTCACTTTTCCATACCGCACCTTGTTCGCCCAGAGTGATGATGACAGCTGGTATCAGCTTAAGCAGGTTGTCTGCTAATGCTAGAGCCTCTGCCGGGTTGCAAGCACGGGCTTTGCCCAGCAACATGCCCGCTTCGATTTCGTTTACCACCAGCACGTCGATGTCCTGGTAGTCACTTGGTTCCAGCTGCTTAGCCGGAGCAGCATTGAGAATGACGGTGGCACCGGCCTCTTGGCCGAGCTTGGCTGCCCGGCGCACGGTGTTTAGCGGTATTTCAAGTTGCATGAGAACGACTTTGGCTTTAGCAAAGGCTTCAGGCCTAAGCTCTTCAGGCTTTAGACGGGCATTGGCTCCCGGGGCTACGATGATGCTGTTTTGACCCTGTTTATCCACGTTGATAAAAGCCACTCCGCTGGGTGTTTCTAAAGTTTTCAGCCAGTGAGTGTCTATGCCTTCATGGTTTAAGCCGCTTAAGAGTTGCTGCCCAAAAGCATCACTCCCTACGCGGCCAATCATGCGGACGTTTGCCCCGAGCCGAGCGGCGGCCACGGCCTGATTGGCGCCTTTGCCACCGGGATGCGTCTCATAATCCGAGCCGAGGATGGTTTCGCCGGGTGCGGGCTGGTGATCGACCTGCACGACGATATCCATGTTGATACTGCCCACTACGATGATCATGATCTACTCCTTTTAAGACTGTGGGCGGAGTGACGCTCGACAAGTTCCACCTCAAAAACCTCCTGGCTGATGACTTGCTCGGGATTTTGAATGCGCTCGAGCAATTTTGCTACGGCGCGTTCTCCCATGGTGGCCAAAGGTTGGCGAACAGTGCTTAGCGCCGGTCTTACCAGCGAAGCCCAGGGAATATCGTCGAAACCGAGCAAAGAGACCTCCTCCGGCACGCTGATACCCGCCTCGTCCAAAGCCCTGAGCGCGGCTATAGCCACCACATCACTGGCGCTGACTATCAGGCTGACAGCTTGTGAGCTAAACAGCTCAAGGGCCGGAGTCGGCAAATGCAGCGAAAACGGCACTTCCTGCTCCCAGACAATCTCCAGTTTTCCGTTGGCGGCTTGCCAAAAGCCTTCGCGCCGCAAGCGGGCGCTGGCCAAAGACTGTGGCCCCAAGAGCAGGCCGACGCGCCGGTGTCCTAGTTTGTGGGCATATTGTGCCAGCAGCACGCCACCCTGATGGTGGTCGGCATAAACGCCGTCAACATTGGCCAGCGGCCTGTCAACGACCACGACCGGAAAAGGCAAGTCATCGGGCAACTGGTCGGAAATGGGAATCCAGATAACGCCGTCAACACCGTGTTCGGCCAGCAGTTGTAAGCCAGCTAGCTCTGTTTGCGGGTTACTGCTGGCGTCTATGAGTAACAGGGCATAACCCAGGGCTCGAGCCCGATTTTCCACCGCTTGGGCCAGCTCGGGGAAAAAGGGATTAGTCAGGTCGGGGACGATAAGACCCAAGGTATAGCTTTGCCCGGTGCGCAAACTGCGAGCCACGCGGTTGCGCCGATAATCAACCGCCTTAACTGCGGCTAAAACCCGACGCCTTACCCCCGGGCTTACCGCCTTGCTGTTGTTTAAGACATGCGAGACGGTGGCAATTGAGACACCGGCCTGTCGCGCTACGTCTTTTAGGGTAGACATGATACTTCCTCTACGGCGGTTAAACGTTTAACCAAACATTACTCTTTTTAAGCTTTCTTGTCAACATCTCATTTCTATTTGCATGAATAGATAAAGATCGTCTGCTTTGTTGTTGCGCTGATTTTTAGCGTGTTGTCAGCATGGCGGCCTGGTGATCGTTGTAGTAACGTAACTTTGGGATTGTTGATGAATAGATATGAATCTTATAAGCGGGGCCTGTTATGGCGGTGACCTACAGGGCGGTTTTGCTGGTGTCGCCGGGGCAAGCCAGTTGGTTGCAAGAGCAGTTGCGCGTTATTGAGAGCAAGACGGAATTGATCGTCATAGCTCAGCCTGAACAACTTTATGCGTTGCCAACGAATTTAGACTTGGTTTTTATCGAAGGTTTTACATCAACCCAGCTTGCAGAAATTTTAAGTAACTTGCCGCCATTTTTAACAAAATCACCTGTGATTGTGGTAGTGGATGATGAGCAAGTCGGTTTAGAGGCGCTTAGTTGTGGCGCTCAGGATTTTCTCTTGCGCTATCAGCACAGCACCACCCAAATCGACCACGCTATTCACGCCGCCCTGACAAGACAACACCGCCTAACAGAGGCCAATATCGCAACAGTTAATGTTTTAAGCCAGCCGCAGAAAATGCAAAAACTCGCGGAATTCTGTCAATTACTGATTGACGTGGTGGGGGAGCCTATCAGTTTTGAGCAGAACGAAGCGTTTTACCAGCGATTTCTAGAGCACGCGGTGGATATTGTCCCCGGCGCTCAGGCGGGGAGCATACTCTTGCGGCGGGAAGATGGTCATTATTATTACCGGGCTGCCGTTGGCTTTGAGCTGGAACAGCTTAAGCAGGTCAGCTTTTCACGAACAGGCTTGTTGCTCTTAGACCAGGAGCTCGAGCACGGAGCGCATCTGCTCTATCCACCTGTAAGCCACAATCCTGCTGCCGAGCGCTATCTGCAGACAAACGGCAAGCGCCGCGAAGATGGCGTCGCAGTGTCGCTGGTAGTCCCGGTGATGCTGGGCGGTGAAATAGAGGTTGTCATTTATCTCAATAACTTTGAAAATCGCAACGCCTTTGACGCCCAGGCTATCTTGTTGGCACAGACCTTTGGCAGACAACTGAACATGGTCTTACAGCGTCTCAAAACTCAGCTAGAGGCAAATCACTCGGGACGTTTCCAGGCTCTGCTGAGCCGCTTAGAATTTTTGCTTTTGGAATATGACGAGCAACAGGGCCTCTCGCCGGTTCTAACCGAACTGCTCAGTAAAGCGGATTTACCCATTGATTTTTTGCTGTTATCGCGGCGTCAAAAAAGTGGAGACTTTAAGGTCACGCTTTTTGCCAATAAGCTGAGCGATCAAAACCACGACCTGGGCAAGTTAAAGCATCGGCTTGGAGAATTTTTTGATGCAGAAAACAGCATAGTTGCCCAGGTGGGTCTAAGTGCTCAGGTGCTTTATTTAGACGATATTCGCAAAGAAGATGCGTTTAAGGAGATAGCGGCGGAACTGCCTTTAGCGACGATGCTGTGCTATCCGATTATGTTGCGCGGTGTGACCTGGGGGGTGCTGACTTTGCTCTCCAGTCAATATGGCGCCTTTGACTGGACCAGTCGGGCTTTGCTCGAGCAACTGCTGCGCAGTATAGAGACGGTCTTGCTCAAACAAGCTGACCGGGTGGCGCTCGAGTTGCAGTTGCAGAAAATGCGCACCCTGGTTGCGGCCAGTGAAGTACTGCGCAGCACCGTTTCCCGGCGGGAGATATACCAGCGTTCCGCCGAGACGGTAGTGCAGATGACCCGGGCCAGCAGCGGGGCTTTGTTGCTTTTAAGCTCGGACAAAGACAGTTTGGAAATTGTGGGCAATGACAGAGAGCAGGGTAAGAGCGACCTCGGTTTGCGTCTAAAACGCGGTCAAGGTTTGAGCTGGCGGGCGATTGACCGCGCCGAAACCATTCATATTACTAAGCTCGAGCATCATCCCGAGCGTTATGATCCACCGGATAGCGAGCCGGTTCATGAACTGATTGCCAGCCCGCTGTTTGACCAGCAGGGCGAGATCATAGGTGTACTGGGGGCCCGCGCCGAAGGGTCGGCGGAACCTTTTGAAAAACAGGACCTTATCTTTCTTGAGGCCATAGCACAGGCTTGTGGCAACGCGCTAATAAGGGTGGAACTGCTCGAGCAGAGCGAGCGCGAAGCCCAAGCCTATCGTTCACTGGCCAATTTTGGGGCCACCATCGAAGAAGTAAATGATGTCGCGCACCTAATGGAACTGGGCTTACAAAGCCTGCGCGAACAATTGGGCATGGATATGGTCACCTATCACGACGTTCGTGGCAAGTATTGTTACCCTGCCGAAATATGGGGAGATTATCCTCCGGAGCTACCTGGTTTGCGCAACCGTGCGCCAAAGCTTATCGGCAAAGGTCTTACCGGGCTGGTTGCGCAACTTGGTGAGATGGTTTACGTCGAAGATTACCGCAATTGGCCTCAGGCGCTGCCCAGCTATGCGGCTTTGGGTCTGGCGACACAGGTCGTAATTCCGGTCAAGCAGCATGACGAGGTCGTCAAGGTGATTTCGATCAGTTGTTTTAACCGGGTGGTGCCCCTAAGCGAGGAGCAACTGACCATTGCCAAGAATTTTGTCAAAAGGTTGGAAAATGCGCTCGAGCGAGCCGATAACTTGCGCGAGATAAAAGCAACCCGCGAAGCCACCTTGCGTGCTTTAGGGATTACCTTAGAACGACGCGATATCGAAACCAAAGGCCACACCGATCGGGTGGTGGCTTTAGCGCTGCGTTTAGCCAAAGAACTTGCCCTGTCAGATAGGCAAATCGAAGCCCTGCGTTGGGGTGCTTATCTGCACGATATTGGCAAAATCGCTATGCCGGACAGCATCCTCTTTAAACCCGGCAAGCTCACCACCGAGGAATTTGAGGTCATCAAGGAGCACGCAGCCATCGGCTATGAAATGTGCCGAGAAATTCCCTTCTTGCCTAAAGAAACGCGTCAGTTGGTGCGTTCGCACCACGAGCAGTGGGCAGGTGGCGGCTATCCCGACGGCCTGCGTAACAGTGAGATTCCGCTGCTGGCACGCATCTTTAGCATGGTGGATTTTTATGACGCTCTAATCAGCGAGCGCCCTTATAAACCCGCCTGGGACCCGCTACATGTTTTACACGAGATGGAAGCTCGAGCCGGTCGCCAATTCGACCCAGACTTAGTCAAGGTCTTTGTCAAAATCATGAGGCCGCAATTGCAGGCTTCTTCGGCACTTCTTTAGTGGTTGGTAGTTGGTGGTTTGTAGTAGGTGGGAAAATCTCCACCTACTACTTTCTACAAACCACTTTCCCTGTTAAGGCACGACGTTTAATGCAATAGCCTGACCGTTCTTGGTTTCACCGCTGGCCAAGCTGACGTTTATGCTGCCGTAGAGTGAACCGCTGGTGTTGTCTCCAGCTCTTAACTCATAGCTGTCAGCCTCAAGATTGCTGATGATATAGGTGCTCGAGCCGCCAAAAAGATCAAGTTCGGCGCTGCCTACTGCATCATTGGCGGGGTTGCTGGCCGCGGCATAGACCGTGATGCTATCCCCGGGGCCTGCCAACCCCAGTGCGCGGTCAGCCCGCAAGACACCGGCACCGTATTCGTTGGCCGTCATATAACTGCTGTCGAAATAAGCAGTATCTAGCAGCTTGGCTTCTAACTGGCCGACGCTGAGGCCGGGGTTTTGACTGAGGATGAGCGCAGCCACACCAGAGACCATTGGCGCCGCCATCGAGGTGCCAGCGGTGCCACCGTATGTGTTTACGGGGATGGTGCTCAAGACAGATTCTGAAGTTTCGCTGCAGCGTGTTCCCGGACCCGCTCCGCCAGGTGCGACAATGTCTATGACTCCTGGGCCATTGGGGCTACTGCCATAGTTTGAGAAACAAGAAAGGTTAAAAGACTTATTGATTGAACCCACCCCAATAACCCCATTTGCCGCTGCCGGACTCATGATCTCACCTAGGCCGTCGTTTCCGGTTGCGGCAATAACTATCGCTCCGCTTGCTCGGGCGTCATCAATAACCGTTTGGACAATACTGCTGTTAAAGTAGCCACCCAAACTTAAATTTATAACTCTTGCCGGGTTAGAGTTTTGTATTGTTTTACTATCTGCAGTAGTTACCGAATTGCCGATTGCGTAGTCAATACCATCGATAAAAGCGTCTGTTGTTGCGCCATTGCCTGTATCGTTAAAGATTTTTACCGGCAGGAGTTTAGTGTTGCTGCCATAGGCTACACCTGCAATGCCTGCGGCATTGTTGCCCATAGCTCCGATGATACCGGCCACATGAGTACCGTGAAAATTGCTGGCATTACCGTAACCCGGGTCGTTATCAGTAACAGTGCAATCGGTATTGCCACAGAAGTCGTAACCAGCTATAAAGCGCCCTTGTAAGTCTTCGTGGGTTAAGTCAAAACCGGTGTCAAGCACGGCTACTGTCACCGGATTGCTGCTGCCTGTCTCGATATCCCAGGCAACCGGCAATCCTGCCGAGGCAAGTGCCCACTGCTGGCCGATATCAGGGTCATTGGGCAAGGCTGTGGTGTAAAGATAGTAATTAGGCTCAGCATAAAGTACGCGCGGATCATTCTGTAAGCGTGCAATCACCGCCTCCAGATTTTGACCCGAACCAAGTTTAAGAAGATCAGGACGCCGGACACTACCTATTTTTAAGGCTTGTAGCTTGTATTCGGCCTGAAGAGACTGACTTAGTTCTAGTCTGGCTGCTGTTTTTGCCTGAGCGTTTATAGAGCCATTATCTTCACGATATTGCACCAGGATTTGCCCGGGAACATAAGCGGGTCTGTTGTTTTGGCTTTGCAGCAGTGGTATTTCCGCTAAGCTGGCACTGCCTGTGCTAGTTATGTTTATTTGACTGTTATCGGTAGTTAGCGAGCCGCTGATGCTGCCTGTGCCGCTGCCAACACCGGCGCAGGCACTCAGGATCAAGACTAACAAGGCAAGAGGGAGATATTTTAGTAGCTTCATCCTAGCAGTTTAAGCTTTATCGGCGAATTTGAACGTGAGGACTTTATAAATTGAGCTTAATACCGATTCCGTTTCATACTGAATCCGATTAATTCCCGAATGTTATGAAAGGCACTCAGTTCGATCCTTCTCGTTCCACTCGCATTAAAAAGCCGAAATTAATTCGGCTTTTAGGGAATCGGTATCAGTGAGCACTCCTGCTAAAAAAGTGGCTGGCTGGAGGGGACAGCTTCGGCGCTTTCCACCCGATCGAGGCGAAAGGTAAGCTGTTCCCGCCGCAGATGACAGTAGCCCCGAATGTACACGCCGTCAAAACTGTGCACGTCAACAAGGCGCTCTTTGCTGCCGTAGACCATTTTCACGCTGCCTTGTGTCTTGGCAGCATCATGAAAAATTTTGCCAAAAGGACTCTCGGCAAAACTCATGGGTATCATGGCGCTGCGTTGCCCCTTTTTATAGAGCAGATGACCGTGCTTTTTGGCGTATTCGTAGAGGTCACGGGTGAGCTTGACGTCTTCTAAGCAGTAGCGCTCGAGCGCTTCCCAATTACCCACGCGATAGTACTCGAGTGCGTCTAAGCCTGAACCTAGTTTCGAGGCTCCCAGCGTGGCCTGGGCCAGCGAGTCTAAGCTTATGCGGTGCCCCAGAGCTTTTTGCGCCTCAAACATCAGATCGAGCGTGGGCAGTTTATAGACCCAGTCACCCAATTCGGCTGCCAGGACCGGCCAGTCAAAACCAATGAGGTTAAAACCGACAATTTCTTCGGCGGCTTTAAGCGCCTGGGTCAGCTCTGCAAAGCGATCTTCGCGATAAGCGACAAAGCGGTCGCCCTGATAATGATAGACGCCCACCACGCTGACACCCAGCTTGGCCTTGTTGTGAGCGCCACCCACCTCATTAAAGGAGCGTTTGGTCTCTAAATCCAGAACCAGCCGTTCCATTTAGGCAACCGCACTGAGCTTGAGCGCTGCAACCATATCAGCATGAATATGCCCATTTGAAGCTAACAAAACTCTTTCACCCAAGATATAAGGGCCTCCACCAGGGTTGCTGACCTTACCACCGGCCTCTTCAATCAGCAGAATGCCCGCCGCGACATCCCAGGCGTTGAGTTTTAACTCCCAAAAGCCGTCAAGGCGGCCACTGGCCACATAAGAGAGATCAAGCGCGGCGGCGCCGGGGCGACGAACGGCCCGTACTTGCGGCATCATGCGGGCAAAGACCTCGATATTTTCGGCCATGGCGTCGGCCACGTAGGCAAAACCGGTTGCCAACATGGATTTTTTAAGCACAGTTTCCCTGCTAACGTTTATCGGCATGCCATTTAGATAAGCTCCCTCGCCGCGGATGGTGCTAAAAAGCTCGTTTCTTACCGAATCCAGCACTACCCCGACCTGCACCACACCATTAATTTCCAGGGCGATGCTGACACAGTAAAAAGGAAAACCGTGTGCGTAGTTAAGCGTGCCATCCAAGGGGTCGACGATCCAGCGGTACGTGCCCTTGCCACCGGGTTGCCCTTGCTCTTCGCCAAGTACTACGTGTTCGGGGTAAGCACTTAGCAAGATGTCGCGAATTCGCTCTTCGCTTTCTTTATCCACCCTGGTTACCAGATCAGTATCACTGCTTTTAGTGGAAATGCCCAGGTTGCTGCCAAGATTGTATTGATGGATGTCGGCTGCGGCCTTGGCGGCGCGGATAGCGGTATGCAAATACTCTTTATACGGCCTGTTCATGCCGTTACTATAACTCTCGGAGGATAGCAGTAAGTCAAAGAGCGCTTCTCTAAGCTAGTCTTTAGGTTAATTCAAGTAAAGAGACCGAATTTAAGCTTTAGTGCAATCAGCCTAAGCTGGGCTGTTAATGAATCCGCAGCGAGGACGCACCCGAATCAGAATTGCGGGCAGTCTTTGCCAGACATCAACACGAAGCCGAACAGCTCACCATTGTGTTAAGCGGAGCACGGGTTTTTAACTTTGACGACGAGGAAGTAAAGCTCACAGCCGGTGAGGCAATCCTGATACCGGGCAATAAACCACATGGCGCCTTTGTGCCCGAAGATGCCGGGGAGACGCAAACTTATAACCTCTTTAGTCCGGTACGCAAAACTTTGCCATCTGCATAAGAGCTCAGCTCAGTCACGGCATAGAACCTTATACCAAACCGATTTAACGGTGTCGTAGTTTGAATCATCTAAGGACACGCTCGCACGAGCGGTTTTAATGTCACAAGGTGACATTAAAACGTCACTTTGGTATTATTTGACTCGGTTGGACTTGCTTCAGTTGCCAGCTTTCCCGTTTTATTAACCAACTCACCTGGCGAAGGTCGCATTTGTGTAATTAGCCTGGCATGACGGTCATAGCTGAAGTAGTTATATGCCCAGTCTATAAAGACCTGGACACGGTTTTGATAGCCAACCAAATAAATCAGGTGGATAAAGAGCCAAGAGAGCCAGCCAAGGAAGCCACGAAAGCGCAAGCCCAGAAGCCTTTTGGAAAGCTCGGCCACCCCCGCGTTGCGACCAATGATGGCCATAAGGCCCTTGTCAAAGTAGTGAAACGCCGTTGTTTTCTCGCCGCCGATCAGCTTGAGAATTTGCTTAGCGGCGTGCTTTCCCTGTTGAATGGCAACTTGGGCAACCTGCGGATAGAGCCTGCCACTCTTATCACTAGCTCCGGCCATGTCACCAGCCACAAAAGCTTGGTTATACTCAGGAATACTCAGATCATCATTGACGTTTATTCGATAGCCATTAGCAAGTTCAACGCCAAGTGCATTTACCAGAGGATGAGCCCGGATGCCGGCAGCCCAGATTAAGGTTTCGGTGGGGATGATTTCGCCACTTTTTAGCTCGAGCTCATGCGGGCCTACCCTGGCTACGGTAGTGCCGAGGCGCACTTCCACCCCGCGCCGCTCTAAGATTTTCTGGGCATATTTGCGTGATGTTTCGCTATAAGGAGCCAGCAAATGATCCTGCATTTCAAGCAAGATAACTTTGGCCTTAGAGAGGTCGAGATGAGGAAAATCCTTAGGCAAGACGAGGTCAAAAAGCTCGACTAAGGCCCCCGCCATTTCCACTCCGGTTGGGCCGCCCCCCACAATAACGAAATTGAGAATGCCCTTTTCTAAGAGTGAAGGGTCTGCGTCAGCCCGCTCAAACTGTTTAAGGATATGACTGCGCAGGTTAACAGCTTCGCTGAGGGTCTTAAGGAAGAAGCCGTTCTGCCTGACTCCGGGGATGCCAAAATCATGATAGATAGCACCGGCTGCCAGGATAAGATAGTCAAAAGGGATAGCCGCGCCATCTTCTAGCATGACTGCTCTTTCTTGCCAGTCAACGCGAATTACAATCCCCTGACGGAAGTAAAAGTTTTTTTGCTTTTGAAAGGTAGCCCGGACCTGATGGGCAATTTCACCGGCTTCTAAACCGGCTGTCGCCACCTGATAAAGCAGCGGTTGGAAGGTATGGTAGTTGTGTTGGTCGATCATCAATACCGTGACCGGGGCTTTTTTTAGGGCTTTGGCGGCATAAAGACCGGCAAAGCCTGCGCCAACGATCACAACTCTCGCTTTGCTGCTCACTATTTACCTCCTTGAATCTATAAGCTACAGCAGGGACAAACGTCCCTTGTGATAAAAAGTATAAACTTTATTTCACTAATAGCAGTATTTCAAGCCACAAAATGAGCCAGTCTTGCTTGTGGGAACTATTAAAGAGTTTAGGTTACTGTCAGGCTAAGTCTTGACTATTACGACATAAAGAGCGTTTCGGTGGTATTGACAGTTGTCAATACCATCCGAGCGGTGCCGACGCAGTCGAGACTGAACCGCGAGTAGAAATAAAGGCAGTCAATTTACTATCAATCAGAATGAAACGGACTATAGATAACAAGGTTATTGAGCTTATTTAGCAATACATCGTGCAGTAAAAGCCCATGCAGGACTAGTTAGAGCGCAATTTGGCGATAACTTCGTTTGCAAGCTTAGCAACAGGCTCCAAACTCTGTACTCGGATGATAGGACAATCGAGCCGCTTCATCCACACTTCGTGCATGACTAGACTTCGCACTTCAGCCCCGGCAGTATCATACAGAGCAGCCCACTCGAGAAAAGCCTTGCTAGCTTCATACCTGTCATCGCTTTCGTCAGCTCGGTCACCATAGCGCTGCTTTTCTCGTTGGCGTAATCGGTGAAGCCGAATGTCTTGAGGAAGTGTAATAAAGATGGCTGATGTGAAAAGTGGTATGAAGACATCTCCCCAACTTACAACTGAACCCGATAGAACCCAGCCTTCTGTTTTGTTCATGTCGTCAAGTAACATATGAATGCGGTCTTCTGGTACATGTTTCAAGATGTAGGGCGGGTCAGTTTGTTGCCAATAATAGTCGTCAGCATCAAAGAACTGGAGGGAGAGTCTATCTGCTAACTCTCGCCCAAGTGTTGACGTACCTGAGCCAGATGCTCCAAAAATGTGAATGCGATGCTGCGACATAGTTGTTGCGCTCTAACAGATGGAGCTCAGCGGCTGGGCGGGACCAGCGGGGTTCGGAAGACTGATTACCCAGCCAAGATGATTTTTAGCGCGCCGTTACCCGAGGGCGAAGCCCGGTCCGCTGCAGCGGGTGTTGGGCCGCAGGCCTGACGAGACGAAATTAGCTGTGATTATCAGGTGAGTCCAATCTTTGCAACCATTGATCCTGCGGCTGAATGATGGGGGGCAATTCAGATAGCAGTGCCCAAAACAGTGTAAAACGATGGTGATCGGTGGACACCTCCCACTGCTCCGGACTGATTCCAGCATAACGGAGACGAAAAAAATGACGTCGGGCAGAAGCGGCTAGAGCCGAGTTGGGTACCCAACCCATAATCTGATAAGTAATAAACTGAGGCTGGGGGACCTGATCGTACTCTACATAAGTGATGTGTGAATACAAAGGTGTTTGTTGCCTGCGTTTGACCGTGATGCCTCTTGGGAGCTGAGCCCAGGCGAAGCTGTCCGGATCAGGGCGTGAAAACACCTGGGTCATTTGAGTAATCCAATGAGAGCCCGTTGCCGGTTGCTCTGTCGATGCTCCCAGGTAACGTTGGATAGAAAGATCCTCCAGGCCGGTTTCTTCAGCGGCTTCGCGCAACACAGCCTCTGTGGGAGATTCGTCGAGGTTGACGGTGCCAGCCGGAATTTGTATCCCGGCGGAGGGATGCTGGAACAATAGTAATTGGTCGCCAGCAGATGAAGGCTGGATGATGAAGGCGGTGACTTTTTCGATGATCTCTGACATGGGGTAGGCTCACCAATCGCTTAGTTCAAACAAAAAGTTAGAAGGAATAGATGGGAGTTTCGTTTTGTGGTTAATAATTTTCAGTGGCCTGCGGCCCAACGGCAAGCATGAGCGGCGGGGCGGGTATTACAAGCACGCCCGAATTAGCAGGGCGGTAGCCCCGTCCGCTCCATGCAGTGTTGGGCGGCCTCTTCAAGATCGGCGCGACTCATCGTCAGCCTGTTGAGATCAAGCCGCCCCGCCTGTTTTGATCTTGCCCACTGTAAGCGGTTATTGCTTGCGGGTGGAAAGCCCGAATGGCAGATACAGTGGGCAAAAGCTAACGAGGCTGGTGACGACGAAGACGACGGCCAGAATGCCCAGAATGATAGCCGCCAGCCCAGAAAGATTGCCGGTGAAGTACAAAACAGCGATCACGGCGGCAATCACCAGCCGGATGATGCGGTCTAGCGTTCCCATGTTCTTGTTGAGTTTCATCGATTCATCTCCTTCTTGTTTGTTTATCGGATGAGGGATTGAATGAGCAGGGCCAACCCAGTGACCAGCCCAATACAGATCAGGCAGACCAGAAGCAGTTTCAGTAGCTTGCGTTTCGTATCATCCATAGTCCTCTCTTTCTTTTGCACCATTCAACAGACAAGACGGGCCGCCCAACGGCTTAAACTCAGCGGTTTTGACGTAATTATGGTTAGATTTGACATGTTTCAAGTCCTCTCTGGATTTTTGACAGGGCGAGTCAAAATCCGTTGCAGTGTTTAGTTATGTTGCAACCAGAAAACAAGGGTGCTGTAACCCTTTTGATTCATTGTAACAAGATTAAAACCAAGTACATCTGAAAAGCTTTAAGACTTGGTGTTTAGGAAAGTATTAGATAGGATATTTAGCAATGCAACCACCCTTGCCAAGTGATTCAAAGATGCTAATACAGGAAGCTCTGGTCAATTATGGGATTGAAGCTCAAAATGTTCTGCCAGTTCGAGGCTGGAACACATCAGTTTTTAGCATCACTACGACTAAGGAACATTTTGCCCTCCGTATACATACTGGTAATTCCCGTTCAGAATTCCATCTTCAAGCTGAACTAGCATTGCTGAAACACTTAAATGAAGCAGGCTTATCTGTACCTAAACCGATTAGAAATGAAAACGAAGAGTTCCTAACTCGACTAGAGTCGCCCAAGGGACTAATTTTCTATGATTTAACAACTTGGCTCGATGGTGATGTGCGGCGAAAGGGACTAGTTCAATGCGATGCATATGAATTAGGACAAAACTTGGGACGTATTCATGAGGCATCAAAAACATTTATCCTCCCTTCGAATGTTGCTTTTCCTGATTATGATATTACGATGCTTTCACCAATGATTGCTCAACCTCTCGAGCCTTGGTTTAACGAACAAGATAGCGAAATGGTTGAATATATTGTCAATCAAGCCAGAACCTTGTTATCCCAAGAACGTATTGAAAAAAAAGATATAGGCATCATCCATAAAGATTACATTTTGGGCAATTGTCTTTGGCAAGAAGGGAAATTGAGCGTTTTAGATTTTGCAGAATGTGGGCTAGGGCTTTACCTTTACGATCTCGCTACCATGCTTACGAACTTTAGTGACCAACCCACACTGCAAGAAGCTCTAATAAAAGGCTACACATCTATCATTCCAATTTCACAGGAAATGCTAAAACGTTTACCTATTCTAGAAGCAACAAGGCATTTGAACACAATTTTTTGGAATATTGAAAAAGCAAAACTTGGGGAAGGACCAGATCTCGAGCCTCACATCAATGTACGCATGGCTGAAATCCGAGGAGTTATTGGCAAAGAAGCTTAGCTGGTCAAATTCTTTCTATAACTTTGGGAATATTTATTCCCTAATCAGTAAAGTTATCGTTAACTTGTAAAGGCATAATGAAAAAAAGTCCATGAGCTTTGCCATTCTGACGAAATTCAGGTTGCACTGCATAGCCCATTGATAACTTTAGTCTGTGGTTTTCTCTATGTTCATCATAGCTAAACGATACTAACTGATAGCATGACAGCGATTTTGCTACAGAAATTGCTTGTTGTTGGAGTCTCCGCCCTATACCTCTACGGCGAAATTCAGGCAAAACAAAGAAATTCATAACCTTCGCTTGCAATAATTCTTGGTCATTTATCTTCACGGCTGGCAAATCATTTTCTGGTCCAATTGGAATAACAATTAAACGGAGCATCCCAACAATTTGACATTCTGTGTTAGCCACCAAAACTCTCGAGTCTCGTTGGTCATAGCCGCGGATTATTTCTTGCAGTCCCTCTTTATAATTATCAAAAAATTGCTCAAGCTCCGACCACCTTGGATTAGTGCTATCCCATTCGTTGATTTTGATTTCATCATTTGCCATTTTAGCTATCGGCTTAATATCCTGATTTGCCGATTTTGATACTCACAGTGAGGAAGAGCAATATAACTATGTTTATACCGCACTCTGCGGTATAACTCTCCCAATATGGGCAATTTCACCGCATTTGATGGGTTTGAGGTGAGAATGCTAAAGAGGCAGGGGTTATTCAAAAGTGCTCCTCCACTTTCCTAAAACAATATTGGCATATTGTAGACTCTGGCTACTGCCAGGACAAACGACACTGCCAAATTAAACTTTGTTATCAGCCATTTTTAGCGCAATCCTTCGTCCTGTGGGAGTATCGGCAATGCCGCCCTCGCCGGTTTCGCGCAATTCTGGCGGTAGCATCCGGCCAATCGAAGCCATAGCCATAACGACCTCATCTGGTGGAATTACCGACTTTAGACCTGCTAAAGCCAGTTGCGCCGAGCTGAGTGCGTGGATGCTGTAAAAGGCATTGCGAGAAACACAGGGTACCTCGACATAGCCACCTACGGGGTCGCAAACTAAGCCGATGGTGTTCATAAGCGCCATGGTTGCGGCGTGAACCGCCTGCTCTGCTTGGCCGCCTAAGAGTTCGCAAACGGCTGCTGCCGCCATTGCCGCCGAAGAGCCGATTTCTGCTTGGCAGCCACCGCTCGAGCCTGCAATAAACATTTGCTTGCTGATGATCTGTCCAATACCGGCGGCAAGTACCAGCGGCATCAGCAGTGCCTCATCTGCTAGGCCGAGGTGGTCGGCAGCGCCAATGAGCGCCCCGGGCAGAGTACCGGCGCTACCTGCGGTTGGTGCGGCCACAATGCGGCCCATGCGGGCATTTTCTTCGTTGACTGCCATAGCATAGGCTTGCACGCGCTTTAGTAGTGCCGCGTTTAGCTTATCTTCGCTTTGCCACAGGGTTTTGGCGTTCCAGCCCACCATGCCGGTGCGGCTGGGGGCGTCGGTGTTTAGGCCGCGCTCAATCGACGTGCGCATTTCCTGCAAGCGTGAATGCATTTGCTTTAGCAGTTCATCTTTCGCTCTATTATCTTCTGCAAACTCCTCGTGCAAAATAGCCACCGAGGCGAGTCCCTTGATTTCAGCCAGTTCGTTAAGCGTCATAAGCAGCCTCATTATTTGCTGCGCCGGTCATAACTTCGGGTAGGATGCGCAGCCAGTGAACATAGGGGAGATGACTTAGATAATCCAGCGCGTATTGCGCCAGCCGCCGATCTATCTCAACCGACATCATGGCGTCGCCGCCGCGTTTGCGCCGGGCACTGTGGAGGGTGGCGATATTGATGTCGTCATCGGCAATCACCCGCGCTACCCGGGCAATCACACCGGGTTTGTCGTTGTGTTGAATGAGCAGAGTGTGGGCCGAGCCCGAAAAATTGATCTCAAAACCGTTTACCTTGACAATGCGTATCAGGCCACCGCCTAGGCTCGAGCCCGTCATGCTTAGCGTTTCCTGGGCATTTTGCAAGCTGATTCTCACGCTATTGGGGTGAACGTCGCCTAAATCTTTGCTGCTAAATTCAAGCTGTAGTCCCTGAGCTTTAGCCAAGTCCAGAGCCTGAGGGATACGCGGATCATCCGGAAAAAATCCCAACAGGCCTGCAGCCAGAGCCAAATCGGTACCATGACCCCGGGCGGTTTTGGCAAAGGAGCCGTGGAGCTCGAGCCTGGCCTGGCTTGGAGCGGAAATAAGCATGTGGCGCGCCAGCAGCGCTATGCGACAAGCTCCTGCCGTGTGGCTGCTGGACGGCCCCACCATGACCGGCCCAATGACATCAAGAAGGCTCATAATTATGCCGTTATACGAAATTGCTTGATTTGTGTCATAAATGGCACCATCTTAGGGGACGCTCTCGCGAGCGATTTTCCTGGCATGCCATGCCAGGAAAACAGCACTTTGCTATTAGCTTAGCCTATCTAATGCTAAGAGCATGTAAAGCATTGGCAGTAATAGAGGGTTCGGCGGAGGCTTGCTGACAGCAGACAAACTGCGGGCCAAATAATAAATGCGGCTTTTAAGCCGCATTTATTTAAGTCAAGTTAAGACGTTTACTGTTTGACTTTTTCCTTAAGAGCTTTGCCGGGCTTAAAGGCCGGATACTTGCTGGCAGGGATTTTGATTTTCTCGGTGGTGCCAGGTTTTACGCCGGTGCGGGCTTTGCGCCTGCGGACTTCGAAGGTGCCAAAACCGGTGAGCTGCACTTTGTAATCGCGGTCAAGGTGCGTGCTGATTTCATCAATCATGGTGTCCAGAACAGCCTTGACGTCTTTTTTCTTCATGTCCGTTTCTTCGGCGACAATGTCCACCAAATCGGCTTTCGAAATTGTCTTTTGCTTGGCCATGCTATTCCTCCTTTTGTTTTTACTTCGGGCGTACTTTAGCATGGAGAATCGTAGAAAGCAAGTCTCCCACAGCCCTAATCGAATTTAAAGCTGCTGGAGGACGCTAATTCGTCTGGATGGGGTATGGCGTTAAAAAGCGCGTCCTGGTCGCAATCTATACCATTTACTCCCGGTCATTTGCTTGGCACAAGTCATATTTTTCCGGCTAAATTATTGTGAAATCTTTGACACCAATTCACGGCGCTTAAGGCGCAAGTTTTCCGTTTGCCGGAATCATGGCATTGACCCGCTGCATCAGGGCTTCGGTTAATGCCGCAGCCTCCTCACGGCTTTTGCCCTGGGCTTGTAGCGGCTCACCAAAACGCACATAGTAAGTTCGCCCTTCGCGCCAGATAGCCGCCGGTACCAAAGGCACACCGGCACGCTGGGCGATAAATGAAGCGCCGTCTAGGGCCTTGACGTCGCCGACATTGCGTGTGCCTTGGGCAAAGATGCCAATAGCCACACCCGCTTTAAGGCGGCGTAACGACTCCTTGATGGCAGTCATATCGCTGCGGCTACGATCTACCGGATAGGCCCGCAAACCCAACATGAGCAAACGCAGCCAATGCTGCTCAAAAAGCTCTTTTTTGGCCATGAAGTTTACCTCACGTGGCACCGAGACGCCCAGTACGGGCGGGTCGAGTGCGGAGAAGTGGTTGCTGGCGATAACCACTCCGCCGGACATAGGCACGTGCTCCTGTCCATAAACCCTTAAACCATAAAAAAGCCTTGCATAACTGCGAAATAAAAAGACTGCCAAGTTAAAAAACCACTTGCGTTGAATAAGATTTTCCAGCTTTTCCATCAAGAAGGCATCATATAATATAGACCCTGTTTTGTAGTTAGTCATTGGTAGGTAGTTTGTGGTGAGTGGTTGGTAGGAGCATCATTTTTAGAAAGTCCTAGGATTCGCTCAGCTTTTTGGTGATAGACTTCTGGACAGGTTGCATACACGAAATTGAGCAAAACCTCTCACTTTCCACTTTTTCTTTCTGCTTTCCACTAGCTTTAATTAACCGTGTCGGCCCCGTCCAGCTTAGTTGGCTTTGGCATTTGACTGGCGCGTTGCCTGCTGCTGATTTCGGCGGCAATGAGCGCGCCAAGCAAAAATAGTAAGAGTGAAAAATAGAGCCAGAGCAAGAT
>JASBUK010000007.1 GCA_030147925.1 Trueperaceae bacterium | reverse complement strand
CGACAGTTTGCTCTGAGCCTGCTCAGACAAGATGCCTCCAAAGGCTCGCTCAAAGGTAAGCGCAAAAGGGCGGCCTGGGATGACGACTTTCGTGCGCGTATCCTCAAGGGGCTTATCCCAAGTTAAGATGCGTCAGCCCTGCTTACGGTATGGCTGTGTTCCCGTTATACTTTAAATAACATTTTGGGGTCGGTCGGGTTTTTTTGGCATAATAATCCGTTCGACAACAGCAAAATAACAATGGGAGGCATATATGACCGCCAAAGAAATGATTTTAAAGATGCCGGAAGTTTTTAATAGTGAGGCCGCGAAAGATACTAACGCCGTTATTCAGTTTGACATTTCCGAGCCTTTATATGGTGTTATCAATGGTGACGGCATGCAAGTTTTTGAAGGTCAGGCGACCAACCCTACGGTGACCATAGCTGCCAGCGACGACAATCTTGTCAAGTTATTTAAAGGGCAGCTAAACGTCATGATGGCCTTTATGATCGGGCAATTAAAGATAAAAGGCGACATGATGCTGGCCCAGCGCTTAAAGAGCTTTATTGACTCCGAAAAGGTGGCTGCGCTAAACAATCAACAAAAACCAAGCTGAGTTAATAGAAACTCACCTTAAAAGTTTTTAGCTCGGCATCCTCATAGACAAATTTAGCTGAAAAGAGTTTTTCCTGGCTTAGCCAGGGCATAAAAACTCTGTCTCCGGGCCAGAGGTTCAGCTTGGGCAGTTCTGCATCGGGAATCCAGCGCAATTCACCTTCGGGCGATTCACGTAACTTGCCCGAAAAGGCAGCAGCGGTATAGACAAAGACATACCAATCTTCTCGACCATCAAACATAGGAAAGGTGATAAAGCCCCGTAATCTGGCTTCTTTTACTCTAAGGCCGGACTCTTCATACACCTCGCGGCGCAAGCATTCCTCGGGCGATTCGCCAGGCATTAGCTTGCCGCCTAAACCGTTCCATTTGCTCTGGTGGTAATCATCAGCCCTTTTATTGCGATAAAGCATCAGGGTCTTACCCTGGTTTTTCAGATAGCAAAGGGTCGCAAGTTTCATAGACTCAGACAACAATATGTTCGTTAAAGGTCAAGTTCTTGATTAAAGGTTTTTGTAAACAGCGTTTTTAGGCTAGCGTCATCTTTAAGCCTACCGCCCCGTTCCACCCTAAAACGCAAGCTATCGGCACTATCAACATCACCTCTGGCTGCTAAAAAGCGAGCAGCCCTTGTTACCACCTCCCGTTCGTTTTTAGTGGCAAAGCGCATGGTCTCGTGCTTTAATGCCCCACTAACAGCCAGCAAAACAAAAGAGAGCTCGAGCCCTCCTTTGCTTAAGCGTAAAAACACTTGTTCGACGGCGTAGCCAGTGCGCATCTGCCAAGCTTACCCCAATTGGGTCACGCTTAGCTCAGCGCCCGATCCAAATCAAAGGCGCCGTGCACGGCGCGCAGGGCATCCTCGGCCCTCTCAGCCGGAATCACCACCGAAATACGCACTTCGCTGGTGGCAATCATTTCGATGTTGGCTCCGGCTGAAGAAACCGCCGCAAACATCTTACCGGCGATTCCCGGCGTAGAGCCAATGGCAATGCCGACAATGGAGATTTTGGCGATATTGGGGTCGGCTTCGACTTCGCCGCCCAATTCACTTAAAACCGGTCTGACCGCATCAAGTGCGTCCTCGATCTGATCCTGATTGACGGTAAAGGCCATTTGCTGCCGGCTTGAGTCGTGGCCGGGCACACCCTGGACAATCATGTCGACACTGATGCCGGCCCCGCCCAGGGCATTAAAAATCTTGGCGGCGACCCCCGGAACATCGGGAACGCCGAGTAAGTCAATACGGGCGTGGCTGCGATCAAGCGCCACCCCGGTTACGGGACGTTCTGTTTTCATAGTTTTCTCCACGTTTTTCTCTGTGCTCAATTTGCTGACAATCGTGCCGGGGTTGTAGCTAAACGACGATCGCACATGTATCTTCACGCCATAACGCCGGGCATACCAAACGCTGCGTGGATGCAAAACTTTAGCTCCCAAAGAAGCGAGCTCGAGCATTTCATCATAGTCGATTGTCTCAAGTTTGGTAGCACTAGGAATCAAATGGGGATCGGTGGTATATATACCTTCGGTATCCGTGTAGATTTCACATTCCCGCGCCCCTAAAGCCGCAGCCACCGCCACCGCCGTGGTATCCGAACCGCCGCGACCCAAAGTGGTTATATTGCCCTGCTCATCGACACCCTGAAACCCCGCCACCACCACTACGTCATGATCTATAAGCGCCGCTTGTAGGCGGCTGGGATTAACTTCGATGATCCGAGCGCCACCATTAAAGCCATCGGTAAGAAAACCCGCCTGTTGGCCGGTAAACGACTGCGCCGAGATTTTCAGGTCGTGTAGAGCCATAGCCAAGAGGGCAATCGATTGCTGTTCACCGGTAGCCATCAAGACATCAAGTTCACGTTTGCCGGGTCTTGGGGTGATCTCTTTGGCCATGGACAGCAGGCGATCAGTGGTACGACCCATGGCCGACACCGTGACCGCCACTTTGTCACCGCGTGAGACATTGCGGGCAATACGGGCCGCCACCTTGCGGATGCGGTCAATATCGCCTACGCTGGTACCACCATATTTTTGTACTACAATCTGCGACACTGTTAACGCTGCTGATCAGAAGAATGGCCGGGGTCGACCTTTAGTTCGGGATTAATAAAGTGAGTGGCATAGTTTGCGGCAATAGCTGCCTCACCAAAACCAGTGGCAATCAGTTTGAGTTTGCCAGGATAGTGAGCCATATCACCACAGGCAAAGATACCGGGAATACTGGTCATCATATCCTGACTGACCACAACCTGTTTGCCCTCAAGCGTTAAGCCCCAGTCGGCAATCGGCCCTAGCTTCGACAAATAACCCAGCATGGACAGTACCTCATCGACTTCTAAAGGTACTTCGGTTTTGGTTTGGTTCTGGTAGACAATAGCCTCGCGAACACGCTCGTCACCGCGCAGTTCCTTTAGTTCATAAGGAGTGAGAATACGCCCCTCTCCTTCTGCCGCTGCCTTACGCATTTGATCAACAGTTGCCTGATGCGCCCTAAAAGCCTCGCGGCGATGAATAAGCGTCACCGACTTGGCTACATCCTTTAGCATCATGAACCAGTCCGCTGCGCTGTCACCACCACCCATGATAAGCACGCGTTTGTCCTTGTAGTAAGCCAGATTCTTAATACTATAGGCCACCCCACGACCTTCAAATTCGGCAACGCCCGGTACATTTAGCTTGCGTGGCGCAAACGCGCCTATACCCGCGGCAATAATCAACGCTCTTGAAGGATAAGTCTCACCGGCATCCGTGGTGACTTCAAACAAACCATCGCGTCTGGCGAGCTTTACTGCAGTTTGCTCGAGCACATACTCCGGATGAAAGTGACTCGTTTGTTCGCGCAAACTCTTCACCAAGTCTTTGGCCCTGACTTTGGGATAACCGGCAACATCATAAATGAATTTCTCGGGATACAAAGCGGTCAGTTGGCCCCCTGGTTCGGGTAGCGGGTCAATATAGCGCATGCTCAGCCCACGTTGCCCGGTGTAGAAACCCGCAAACAGCCCAATTGGTCCAGCGCCAATAATATTGACGTCAACTACATGGTTCATGAAAACTCCTTAATTGGTATAAAATCCCTTTGCTCAACCAGCTTTAAGTGTATAGCTTTAAACGTAAGCAGTTAAAGGCTTAAGGTTAGCCACAACTCAATCCCCGTTCCCCACTCCTCTTTTGGCAAGATTTATTCTCCGAAAGCATTTAGGGCGTAGAAAAAACTCTTTCATCACCCGTCATCTTTGTCTTCAAACCTGTTAACGTCTTTAGACTTCACCGAGATAAGCCCGCTTCATGGCCTCGTTGTTTAACAAATCTTGGGCCGGGCCGGAAAGCACGACCTCTCCGGTTTGCAAAACGTAACCCCGGTCGGCAATAGACAGGGCAACGTTGGCGTTTTGCTCAACCACAAAGACGCTGATGCCCCGTTCGTTAACCTGTTTGATTATCTCGAATATCTTTTCGACAAACAGCGGGGCTAAACCCATCGAAGGTTCATCCATCAAGATGAGTTTGGGTCGGCTCATAAGCGCTCGCCCCATCGCCAGCATCTGCTGTTCGCCACCCGACATGGTGCCGCCGAGCTGTGATAAGCGTTCAGCCAAACGTGGAAAGAGATCAAAAACATAGTTAAGGTCTTCTTTAATGGCCTTTTTATCATTGCGCAGATAAGAACCCATCTCCAGGTTCTCCAACACCGTCATTTTGGGAAAAATACGGCGATTTTCCGGCACTACAGCCATACCGCGTTCGATACGTTCGGCGATGCTAAGGGTGTCGGCCCGCTGACCACGAAAGTACATTTCCCCTTCAGAAACCCGCACGATGCCCAAAATCGTCTTTAAGGTCGTTGACTTACCCGAGGCATTCCCACCCAGCAAACAAACCATCTCACCCGGATAAATGACCATGTCAACATCATGCAGTATGCGAATGGGGCCATAGTGGGTGGTAACCTTGTTGAGCTCGAGCAACTTTTCGCGTTTATCATTACTGTTAAGCGAATCGCTCATGAAGTCCTCCCATCACCCTCAGTAAGCTGGTCGTTCTGAGCTTCATCCCCTTCTGCTTTCTTACCTAAATAAGCCTCAATGACTTTTGGATCGTTCACTACGTCCTGGTAGTCCCCCTCGGCGATCTTCTGTCCATAGTCAAGCACCACCACGCGGTCACTAATCTCACTGACTAAATTCATCTTGTGCTCTACTAACAAAATGGTGTAGCCACCTTCATCGCGCATACGCTTGATGATCTGGGTTATTTCTGCGGTCTCCTTGGGGTTCATGCCGGCACTGGGCTCGTCAAGGAGTAGCAGTTTGGCACCAGTAGCCATGGCTCTGGCCATTTCGGTACGACGACGGTTGGCATAGGACAGCACATAAACAGGCTGATAGAGACGAAAACTCATCAGACGCGGGCCAAAAAAGGACAGCTTCTCGAGCGCCTGCTCACGCATCTGCTGTTCCCGGCGCAGATAGCCCGGCGTTCTAAAAACGGCGGAGAACCAGGTTGACTTTAGTTTGTGATGCTGCGGAATCAGCACATTTTCAAGAACCGTCAAATTGGTAAAAAGACGCAAATTCTGAAAGGTGCGAGCGATCCCACGATCAACAATCTGGTCGGGCTTTAAGCCGGTAATAGAATTGCCCTCAAAACGAATATCTCCGACATCAGGCTTGTATACACCGGTAATCAGATTAAACAACGTGGTCTTCCCCGCTCCATTGGGGCCGATTACCGAGACAATTTCACCCTCATTAACTTTCAGGTTCAGGTCGGTAATGGCTTGCAAACCCCCAAAGGATTTGTTGATATCGTCAATTTCGAGCATGGCCATGCTAGTTTGCCTCCGAAGATTCACCCGCGGTCTCAGCGCTGGCCTCCCTTGTTTCAGCGGCTTCTAGGCGCTTGCTCAACTCTGGCCCGGTAAGCCAGGCATCCTGAGCACGTTCCTCATCGGTGGGCTGATCCTTGCGTTCCCTAAAAAGCCAGGCCCAATTAAATTCGGCCTGACCCAGAATACCGTCGGGCTTAAAAATCATGATGATCACCAGCAAGGCTGACAAAATGATGGCGCGCATACCAAAGGCGCGGTATTCACTTTGCAATTGTCCGCCGGAGGCCGCAAATAAACCAATCAGCAAGGCAATTATACCCAAGCCCACCACAATATAAATGCTGGCATTTAGCCTGGGTCTTAAACGGCGTATGTTTCTATAAATCAATGTGGCCACAGCCGCAGCCAGCAACAGGACGCCCCCGGCTAACAGCCATTGCCACAGGGTGTAGCTCTCTTCGAGCGGATCGCCATATTGGCGCACAAAGACTACCAAAGCCGTGCCAATCAAAACTCCAGTAACCGAACCAGTGCCACCAACAGACACGGCGACGAGGAAGAAAAAAGTCAGCGTGAACAAGAAGACATCCAGACGCGCCGTTGCCAACCAAGACACCCATAAACCCCCGGCAATCCCGGCAAAAAACGCCGAAATGGCAAATGCCAACACCTTGTGATAAGCAAGGTTTACACCCATTGCTTCAGCAGCGATTTCATCTTCGCGAATACCTTGTAGGGCGCGGCCATAAGAACTGTATTTTAGTTTGGCCATAACAAACACGGTGATGGCCAAAAAGCCAAAGGTCCACCACAAACTCTTGCCGAATTCCGAGGGAACCCCCGAAAATCCTAAAGAGCCGTTGGTAAAGGGCGCAAAGAGGCGAGTTGAGGCCAACAGGCGAATGATCTCACCAAAACCAAAGGTCACGATGGCCAGATAATCACCACGCAAACGCAAACTGGGGATTCCCACAATCAGGCCAAAAATCATGGAAATTATCCCGCCTATGACAATAGCCACGATAAAGCGCAACCACAAAGTATCATCGGTTGCCAAGGCGTTTAAACCAAGCGCTTCAAACCAGTTTTTGATGCTGAGCCCCAGAGTAAACTCATTCATCTGACTGCGGGCACTGTTAGCAATGCGGGCGCGGCTCTCGCTGGACAAAATAAGCAGCGCGGTAATATAGCCTCCAATCAGCATAAAACCGTGATGACCAAGCGAAAGAATGCCGGTTGTACCGTTGATGAGGTTTAGGCTAACTGCGGCAATGCCCCAGATGGCAAAAAGGGCAAAGGCTTGCTCGAGCTTTACACTGCCGATGCCGTCAATAATCAGCAGAAAAACAATGAGCACCCCAATAGCAGCAAAATTCAAAATGGTGTTGCGGTGCCGTTTTTGGGTATCTAACATCAGACCTTCTCCGAAAGGTCTTCACCGATGATGCCGCTTGGCCTGACCAGCAAAATGACGATGAGCAGGATAAAGGCAAAAGTGTCTTTAAATTCGGTAATCCCGGCAAATTCCGGCGTTCTGGGGAAGATGGCAGTAAGGAAGTTCTCGGCAAAACCAATGATAAGACCGCCGATGACTGCACCTGGCAAACTGCCAATGCCGCCAATCACCGCCGCAGCAAAAGCCTTAATACCCGGTAAAATTCCTAAAATCGCCGGTTGGTTCAAGCTGCCAAAATTAAGCCCCCACATTGCCCCACCCGCCGCGGCCAGCATCGAGCCAAGCAAAAAGGTAGTGGCAATAACACGGCCGACATTTACACCCATCATCTGCGCGACTTCTGCATCCTGGGCAGTGGCGCGCATGGCTTTCCCCAATCTGGTTCGGGTCACAAACAAAGTCAGGGCGATTACCAAAACTAGGGAAATGAGTGGAATCACCACAATGAGCCAGGACGTGCGCACTGTGCCGTCAAACATATTAAAGACCAGGGAGTTATTAAGCACCGTATCCGGGCGAAACGGCGTTTGCCGACGAGTCAGTGTCAACAGACCAAAATTTTGCAGGAAAAATGACACTGCAATGGCCGTGATCAACATCGAGTTGCGTGGCGCACCGCGCAAGGGGCTGTAAGCTATACGATCAATAAAGATACCCAATACCCCGGTGATAAGCATGCTAAAAATAAGCGCTAAGACAAAATTTACTGTTGTTGCAGACAATAGCCAAACAGCAATAAAAAATACAACGCCACCTCCGGCCAAGACGATAGGGTCGGTCATCTTGCCGCGCCAGAAGTCCAGAATGCGCATAACCCCAAAGGCGATTGGAATGGCGACAAGTACCGCAACAGGCCAGGGATAGGGCGCGGCGCTAAAAAGAAAAAAGGTGGCAAAAGCACCCACCATGAAAACTTCGCCGTGGGCAAAGTTAATCAAGCGGATGATGCCGTAAACCATGGTGTAGCCAAGCGCAATCAGCGCGTAAAGGCTGCCAAGTTTAAAAGATTCGGTTATGGCGCGAGTAAAAAACGCAGCATTAAAGCGATCCGAAACTGTTCCAAGAAAAATAATGCGCCCAATAACAATCATCAAAATAGCACCGATAATCAGATAGGGTGCCCAATTGCGCTTTTTTGGTTCAGGGATACTAGAGACTGCCAAGATTTTTCACCTCAAGCTAAATTCTAAATTTTTATACAGAAACAACGTGACTAGTTTCATCGCAGCATCTTATAACAAAATAGGTGGTTAAAATCCATAATAATGCCAGACTGCGTTTTCCTGGCGTATATTCCGTTTCATTCTTTAGATTATGGCTGCCTGCCTGTATCTCTTCGCAGTTAGCTCAGAATCTTATTGACATTAGATATTATCGACAACTGTAAGTAGCACCGCAGCGCTCTTTACCAGGAAAATCACCTGTGGTTACGGAGTAGCGCTTAACGCAAGCTTATCCTCAAACGGTTGCATGTTATGACAAGAATAAAGCAACGCTTAATAAATAGATTTGGCCTAGAAAAATATGGAAAAAGGGGCGAAAATTCGCCCCTTTATTAGGACTAGCAGAGTTTTTACTTACTCTCCCGTGCTAATACCAAACTTGGTCACCGATGCCCAGCCCTGGTCGTTATCGGCAGGTACCTGATATTCAAAGAAGGCAATGGTGCGGTCCGAGGGGGTGCCGTCAGTACCGGCATAGGTGATTTCACCGGAAACGCCGGGGAAACCTTCAATGGCAGCCAAAGCGTCGCGCACATCATCTACTTCATCGCTACCAGCGTTCTTGATGGCTTCGGCAATAACATTGTAAGAGTCGGCACCGGCCAAGGTGAAACCGTTGAAATCTGTGGCATCAGGGTTGGCCACTCTAAAGAAGGCCTCGAAATCGCGGGCGCGGGCCGCCGCTTCACCAGACAATACATCGGGACCGCCAAAACCGGTAAAGAGGTAACCATCAAAGGCCTCGCCACCACCGACCGGGCACTGCGAGTCGTCCGAGGCGTCGGCGCCAAGAATCTGCTGGTCGAAACCGGCCTGTCTAAGGGCAGGAATCAGCGAGGCGCCTTCCGCGCAGAAACCGCTGTAGTAAATCACGTCGGCATCAACGCCCAGGACATCGTTTATCTGCGCAGAGAAGTCTACAGTGTTGGCCACAAAGTCAACAACTACGGTGCTGCCGCCTAAGTTTTCAAACTCTTCAACAAAGAAACCGGCCAGACCAAAGCTGTAATCATCATCCTGCTGACGGAAAACTATCGCGCTCGAGCTCCCCAGGTCATTAAAGGCGTAGCGAGCAGCCACTTTACCCTGGAAGTCATCGGTGTAGGCCATGCGGAAGATAAAGTCACCAATTTGCGTGGTGGCCGGGTTGGTCGAGCTGGTCGAAATCATGATGATGCCCGCATCTTGTAATACTTCGGCTGCAGGAATAGACATGCTGGAGGAAATTGCGCCCAAAACGGCAACAACACCCTCATCCACGAAGCGGTTAGCACAAGCAACCGAGCCTTCTACCGTGGTGGCATTATCACAAATGCTCAATTCAACGGGTCTACCCAAGACTTCAGAGAGCTGCGCTTGGGCAGTTTCTATGCCTTGTAGCGTCGAGGTGCCAATAGTAGCAAAGCGACCAGATAATTCGAGATTAACCCCGATTTTCACCGGTTGGGCAAAGACAGCCCCTAAAGATAAAACAACAAGAAGTGCAAGAAGTTTCTTCATACCTTCCTCCTTTATGAAAGTGTCAGGCTACCGCCACTCGCCTAATTTTGTGACGTAGGGGCATAATAACCGGACTATTTTTCACTGTCAACGTCCCCGTGCTGTGTATTGTTCACCAACTCTTGAGCTATGCATAAAGATGCGTGGCTCGAGCCAAAGCAATGTCACAGTTGGAATAGCTAAGGATATCTATCCACATCACTTGGCACAACAAGTCGTTCGTTAGCCTTACAACCCAACAATCTATAAACTTATCCAGGATAATTGCGTGTATCCAGCGACAAAATGTACACAGCGTCATGGCATTTATGCCAACATGTCCAAAAATCTATTGACATTTAGTCAATTTACACATAACATTCTTGGAGTCAGTCTAGCTGGCATGCTATTTAGCGGGAGGTCGATTAAGTGGGTTATTCAAAAACCGAAATTCAAAGCATTCTCAGAAATGAAGACGTGAAATTCCTGCGACTTCAGTTCACTGATATCCTCGGCTTAAACAAAAATGTTGAGGTCCCTACCTCGCAGTTTGACAAAGCCCTTGATGGTGAAATCATGTTTGACGGCTCCTCGATTCAGGGTTTTACTCGCATTGAAGAGTCAGACATGTTGTTAAAACCTGACTATGACACTTTCTTGGTCTTTCCTGAAATAATTGAGGGTAATGGCCGAGGCAAAGTCGCCAGACTCATTTGTGATGTCGCCTTCCCTGATGGGGCACCCTTTACTGGCGACCCACGTTACGTTCTAAAACGGCAAATTGAGCGCTTAAAGCAGCTTGGCTTTGATAATCTCTATGCCGGTCCCGAACCCGAATTCTTCCTCTTTTCTCTTGATGCAGAAGGTTATGCTACAACAGAGACACATGACGCAGCCGGCTATTTTGATTTAGCACCGGTAGATAAGGGTGAGGAAGCGCGCCGGGATATGGTTAACGCCTTAGTCGAGATGGGCTTTGAAATCGAGGCGGCTCACCACGAAGTAGCTCCCGGCCAACATGAAATTGACTTTAAATATGAAGACGTACTGACCACCGCTGATAACATTGCCACCTTTAAACTGGTAGTTAAGCGAATCGCACTGAACCATGGTCTGCATGCCACCTTTATGCCCAAACCGGTTGCGGGCATCAACGGTTCGGGAATGCACACCCACTTATCGCTTTTCAAAGACGGTGAAAACGCTTTCTATGATGAAAAGGCCAAGTACCAGCTTTCGGAACCGGCACTGAACTTCATTGCCGGTTTGCTAGCTCATGCCGAGGGCATGGTTGCTTTAACCAACCCTCTGGTCAATTCCTATAAGCGCCTGACGCCAGGTTTCGAAGCACCTACCAATATCGCCTGGTCGGCCTCAAACCGCAGTGCCATGATTCGTATCCCGGCACGGCGTGGCATTGGCACACGCTCAGAATTGCGTATGCCCGACCCCTCCTCCAACCCTTATCTGGCTCTGGCTGCAATGCTGGCCGCCGGTATTGACGGCCTTGAGAATAAGCTGCTTCCTCCGCCTGCTATTCAGCGCAACATATATCACATGTCGGTGCGGGATCGTCGCAAACACAAGATCAAAGAGTTACCGGGCACTTTGCGTGAAGCCGTAGCTGCCCTGAAAAAAGACCGCGTAATCAAAGAGGCGCTCGGCGAACACATTTATGACCACTTCATCGAAGCCAAAACTCTTGAATTCGATGCCTACCGTGTCAGCGTCCACGATTGGGAGTTAGACCGGTACTTAGCCGAGTACTAGGCTCTAGGTAATCACATAAATCCGCTGAGTGGCCCAGCGGATTTTTTTATGTCATGCTGGCACTAAGAAAGGGAATCTTAAGTGAAAACCACAGCTCGAGCCCCTGAGAATCAAATAACGGTAGCAGGGCTTGATCCTGGCCTTGCAAATCTGGGTCTTGGAGCGGTAAAAGAGCAGTCCCGGCAAACTATTTGCCTCGGCTACAAGCTAGTACGCACCTCCAGCAAGGCCAAACAAGAATTGCGTTTACAGCAGATTTATAGCGAGACCAGGGAGTTTTTACAGACCCACCAACCCCAGGCCTTGGCTATCGAAGGACAATATTTCCACCAGCAACGCGAAATTGCCTTTAAGGTTGGGCAGTCCGTCGGCGTCTGTTTGTTGGCTGCCCAGGAGCTTGCCATCCCCATTTTTGAATACGGCCCTATGCAGATTAAGCAGGCCCTGGTAGGTTCAGGCCGTGCCAGCAAAGCACAAATCAGCTATATGGTCCGGGCTATGCTTAACTTAAGCCAAACTCCGGAAAGTCATCATGTTGCCGACGCCTTAGCGCTTGCTTTAACTCATCTTAGCTTTCGCCGTATTCAGTCGCTGTCATAGACTTTCCGATGGCGGGGTACCATTCTGCTCAACATTCTTGGGCTCGAGCAAGCGCTTGAGCCGGTATTCCGAGCGCTTTTCGGCGGCGGCAAATTCCTGCTCAAGTTCCAGAATATGAGCCACCGCTGCTTGCTCCAAATGTGAATCCAGCATCGCCAGCAGCAGAAAACCTCGATACAATTCCCGATACGCTTCGCGGTTAAACCACTTAACCCCGTCATGCTCATTGACTTTGAGATAGCGCAGCGCCCGCTTATTATCCAAAAACTGTTCTAGTAGTACCAGGACGGTCTGCCGAGCGTTCATCTTAGGCGCTCTAAACCAGTGCTGGTACCGGGTCAGCAGATGAACAAGCCGACTCATGTCCCTGGCTTCTGTCGCCGCATAACCCAGCGCCATAAAAGCAGATTTAAGCGCCCTGGCCAAACGCCAGCGCTCGAGCAAAGCCACGCTGCCCGCAGCCAGTTCTGCGGGGCCGTCGCCATGACCGACACTGTGCAAGGCAATCCAGGCTAATAAGACCGCATAGTCTTTCTTGTTCAGCTCAAACTTTGCCTGCAATTCGGGCGGTAGAGTCTTGAGTTTTTGCAGCGCTACCAAACCGTCATTAAAACGCCCCAGCAAAGCTTCTTCCTGACCCTTAGAGCCATAGTCACGGGCCTGCAATAAAAAGGCTTTATAAGCAGCGTTCAGCTCAGACATTAGTTGTTTTTGCCTCACGACGTCTTGTGGAGCCTGCAATCTTGAGAGTAAACGCCCGTCTAATACCTGGGCAAAAGCCTCATGTAGAGGTTTGAGCCGGAAGTCTTCGAGCGCTTTGTCAATGCTGGGTACGCCACGTCCTGAAAGTTCGGCGTTTAGTTGGGCGTAGTGATCGTAAATATTGTCCTCCCTCTCACGAAAGTCCAAAAAGACCTGATACTTAAAGGCTTCCAACTCGACATACATGCCCTGCTGGGCCAGATCACGACTGGACCGTAAGTACTCGAGCCCATTAACAGCGTCGCGAAAAACAACAAAGTCACGCTCGTTAGCGCGCAAAGCAAGCCCTTCGCCCAAAGTCTTGCTTACCATCCGGCGTTCATCGCCCTGGCCGGTCCTTACCGAATAGGGCACGGCGGTATTCATCCAGCCGCGTGCCTGAGAAAACCTGTTGTTGTAAATAACCAGCGAGGCCTGGTCACCCACCCGGTTTGAATAGGCAAAGACATCTTCGTTAACATGTCCCTCGAGGGTGAAAAGGTCGTACAAGTGGAAGTTTTCCACTTCGGCAAATTGCTCCCGGCGATGCAAAAGCGGGAAGATTTCGCGTTCGTGCCTCTCTATCAGCCCACTATCGGGCTGCTCATCGTATTTAGCCCGCCGATATTCCATGCCGTATTTTTCGGTATAACCCTCAATTTGCCCGTGACCAAACATCGGCAAACCCGGCATAGTCACCATGAGGATGCACACGCCAAAATACTTATCATCCTTACCAAACTGCGCTACTGCCGTTTCTTCATCGGGGTTGTTCATAAAGTTGACAAAGCGCTTTAGGACTTCCGGGCCAAAGGTCAGTACATTTTTTATCGACTGGCGGTATTTGCCGTTCTCCTCGCGCTTTAGCATGTTCATAAAGGCGCTGTTATAAACGCGGTGCATCCCCAAAGTACGCACAAAATAACCTTCCATCATCCAGAAGGCCTCGGCGAGCAGCAAGGTATCGGGCACTTCCTGAGCCACCCGGTCCACCACCTCGCGCCAGAACTCCTCGGGCATGACCTGGTCAAAAAGTTCCTTGGTCAGGCCATATTGCGAACGCGAAGGAATCGCCCCACCGCTACCGGGTTCGGGGAACCACAAACGCTGGATGTGTTGCTTGGCTAGGGTCATAGCGGCATCAAAACGAATGATGGGGAACTTGCGGGCCACATGTAGAATCGTCTGGATGACCGCCTCGCGCGCTTCGGCATTGAGGTAGTTGATCTGCGCGGTATCGTTCCAGGGCATGCTGGTGCCGTCATTACCGTGATAGATATAGCGGGTGTCGCCGCTCCAGTGATCCACACGTTTAAAGACCACCGCGGCATCACTGCTGTCATAATAGTGGTCTTCTAAATAGATACCCACCCGGTCGTCGCTGGATAAGTCCGGGCCGTTAAAGCTGTAGCCGGGGTAGGGACTGTGTGCCAGTGACAAGAACCAGTCGGGGTGTTCAATAACCCAGCGGCCATCTATGCCCACATGATTGGGTACCATATCGCTGGCCAGACGTATACCCCGCTGCCAGGCGCGATCTCTTAAGTTGGCATAGGCTTCGTCACCACCAAGATCGGTGGCAATCTGATAGTCATAAAGTGCATAAGCCGAGGCTACTGCATCGGGGTTGCCCCGCAGGTGTTTGATGCGCCGTGACGCCTCACTACGTTCCCAAAGACCTATCAACCACAGTCCGGTAAATCCCCAGTCCGCTAATTTATCCAGTTCTTCATCGGGTATCTGATCGAGGCGGTGGATGTCTTGTCGGTATTGCTTTGACAGTTGATCCAGCCACACATAGGTACTCTTGGCTATCACCACCACACGCGGCATCCAGGAGCTATCCGAACTGTAGCGCTCGTATTCTATGGGGCCCGAGGCTCGAGCAAAACCCTCACCCCGCAACGAGGCTATATCCAGCACTTCGCTTGGCCCGGGGCCGCCGGGCAGACCCCACTTTTGTTCTTCTTTGATGATGTCCAGCGTACGCAAAATACGGTTTAGCAAACTAGCAAATCTTGAGCCTAAAAACTCGGCCCAATGCCCACGAATATATTCAAGTTGTCCTTCAAGCGAGTCCGGGCTGGCCAGCGCCGGGGCCCGCAGCAAATTAAAGAGCGATTCATCCTCAGGGCCAAAACCCGGCTGGGTGTCAAAAAATGCTTCAAGCGCGTCAATGATCTCGGGGTAAGCGCTGTCACTAAGCACTGCGTCGTCAATCAGGTCTAAAAATGGCTTGTATCCAGGGTTGACATTATTCAAGTAGAGCATGAGCAATTCTTCTGTGACCAGGTGGCGGTGTGGCACGCCTTGGCTGCTGCTATTAAGATAAGCCTCTACCGGCAAATCACCCCGGTACACCGCTAATGGCGGAAAGGCGTCACAAAACTTCTCAAAGCCAGCATCTTGCGCCTCACTGCCGATCGATTTTTGCAGATAGTCAAGCGCCTTGGCAAAAATATCGGGTTTGACCTCTTCACGGTATACCGCTATCAGCAAATGTAAAATTTCCTCTAGTAAACCGGCGGCAAAAAGATCACCCGAGCGCAAACCTTGCTCGGGATGGTTTTTAACGTCACGTATCTGGTTGATCTTCTGCGTCAGCCTTTGCACCTGTTCAAAGTCAGCTAAGAGCAAATGCCCATCTAAGGCAAAAAACGTCCCGTCCAAACGGTAGCGTCGGCGTGCTTGCCGTGAAACGTGGAACTCCATTGGCGCCGCCCCTGCCCTAAGCAGAAAGTCAAGATAAAAACGAAGCTGAGTCATCATCAAACCCCATCTCGCAAAAGTCGTGCCTGGCCTTGCTCTTAGCACCAAGCAATTCACATAGGTAAAGAGCAGCCAAAGCCCTCTCGTCTGGTAGCTTAGCACGGGCATGTATAGAGCATTTGGCCTAAACGCAGTATCAAACCCCGCTGGCACGTAGGCTTTATTTTCTGCAAATAGTGGGTAAAATTAGATACTTGGCACAAGCCAAACTCAGTTCAGGAGAAAAGCAATTTATGAGTCAGGACAAAAAAGACTGGTACAAAGACGCCGTTCTATACGAGCTTTATGTGCGAGCTTACCGCGACAGTAACGGTGACGGTCACGGCGACCTATTGGGGGTTATCGAAAAGTTGGATTATCTTAAAGATTTAGGCGTAGACGCCATCTGGCTGCTGCCCTTAATGCCCTCGCCCCTAAAAGACGACGGTTATGACGTGGCTGACTTTTACAATATTCATAAAGATTACGGCCAGTTAGCAGACTTTAAACTGCTGGTGGACGAAGCGCATAAACGCGGTCTTAAGATCATCGCCGAACTGGTCTTAAACCATACCAGCGACGAGCACCCCTGGTTTATCGAGAGTCGCAGCAGCAAGGACAACCCTAAACGCGACTGGTATGTCTGGAGCGACAGCGACAAAAAACACGCCGATACCCGCATCATCTTTACCGACAGTGAAACTTCCAACTGGACTTATGATGAAACCACCGGCGAATACTACTGGCACCGCTTTTTCAGCCACCAACCAGACTTAAACTACGACAACCCTGAACTGCGGGCTGAAGTAAAGAAGATAGTCAAGCACTGGCTTGACCTGGGCGTTGACGGTTTTCGTATGGACGCCATCCCCTATCTCTTTGAGCGTGAAGGAACCAACAACGAAAACATCAAAGAAACCCACGACTATCTCAAAGAACTACGCAGTTACATAGATGAAATAAAACCCGGCACCTTTTTGTTGGGCGAAGTCAACCAGTGGCCCGAAGACACCATTCCTTATTTTGGCAACGGTCATGACGAAATGCCGCTGCTCTTTCACTTTCCCATCATGCCCAGACTGTATAAAGCTGTGGCCGAAGGCAAGCGCGGGAGCATAGACTGGATCATGGCCCGCACCCCGGCAATCCCCGAATCCTGCCAGTGGGTGGTGTTTTTGCGCAATCACGATGAACTGACCCTGGAGATGGTCACCGAAGAGGAGCGCGCCTTTATGTACGATCACTACGCACCCGAGCCGCGCATGAAGATAAATGTGGGCATTAGACGTCGCCTGGCCCCGCTGCTGGGCAACGACACGCGCAAGATCAAGTTGCTTAACTCGATGCTGATGACGCTGCCTGGTACTCCAATCATCTACTATGGCGATGAAATCGGAATGGGCGACAATATCTGGCTGCCTGATCGCAACAGCGTCAGAACGCCAATGCAGTGGAACGACAGCCCCAACACCGGTTTTAGTGAGGCTGATTCGCTCTATGCGCCGGTGATTGCCGACGATGACTTTGGCTTTAAAAAGGTAAATGTTGCCGCGCAAGAAGCCGATCCTGACAGTCTTTTGCATTGGATGCGTCAGCTTATCAAGGTACGCAAAGAGCATTCAGCGCTAGGTCGGGGGCAGTTTGAAATTTTGCTTAGCGAAAATCAGGCCGTTTTGCCATTTTTAAATAGTCATGAGCAGGATGTCGTGCTGGCTCTGCACAACCTTTCAGACAAAAGGCAAAAGGTGAATCTGGATTTAAGCCGCTTTGCCGCTCAATCACTTAGTGATTGCTTTAGCGGCGAGCAATTGGCTACGGCCAGCCAGCAAACAGGGCTCGAGCTTAAGCCCTATGAATTTATCTGGCTGAGTATTGGGTGATTAGTTTGCACCCCCTCATGATAAAAGCAGTTAAGCTTTAAATATGCTAAGAAAGCTAAAGAGCCTGCTCACTCTCTTGCCCGTTTTACTCTTAGCGGCTTGTGGCGGCGAGCTAAACACGCCCGGGGAAGAATTGCGGCTGCTCGCCACTCAGCTTGCACCCGCCTTTATCGGCGAAACATATAGCAGCAATATCCGCGTCGTAGGCGGTCTGTCTCCTTATAGCTACAGCTTAGAAAGCGGCAGTTTGCCACCCGGTTTGTCCTTACAGGGCAATACCATTCGCGGCGTTCCTAGCCAACAGGGGCGTTTTAGCTTTACCATCACCGTTTCAGACGCCAATTTGTCCAAGACTTTTCGGGAGTTTAACTTACAAGTCAGCGATCCGCCGCCCGCAGAGCTAAGCCTAAACGTACCGAACACCGAAATGCGGCGCAGCTTTACGCTGCGAGGGGAAATTAAAAACGCCAGAAATCTCCAGGCTTTTCGCAGCTTAATCACTTGGGATGCAACGCTGTTTGAGCTGGTTCCAGACAGCCTGCAAGCCAGGAGAAACGACATCGTGCTCTTTGAGCGTTACGAAGAAGGCCGTTTAAACATTGATGTTGCTATCTTAGCCGCCAGTCTCACGGGTGACTACGCTGTTTTTGAGCTCGAGCTGCGCCCTTTAAAAGCCAGCACCATCGAGGTGAGCAGTAGCACTGAGTTCTTAGCCAGCGACGGGGGCCACGCCTTTAGCCAAACTAGAGAGGGGCGGCGTCCCCTACCACCGACAGCAGAAAACCCGGCTGAACCCCCAAATGAACCTGAAGAAGAGGAAACCCCATGAGTCGCCTGCTTTTGTCGCTAGGCCTTTTCTTAAGTAGTCTGGCCTTGGCTACTACCTACCGTCAAATGGATTTAACGACCATGTTGCAGGCAGCAGACTTGGCTTTTTATGGCACGGTTGCCAGCAGCACCGTAGAGGAAAGAAACGGCGCACCCTGGACACTGGTAACATTTGACGTGACACAAGCACTGTTAGGAGAATTCGAGGAAACAATCACCCTGTCTTTTTACGGCGGCACGCTGCCTTCGGGTCAGTCGCTGGTAGTTGCAGGCATGCCCGCATTCCAGGTAGGTGACGAGTTTGTTATCCTGGCCTATGACGCCCCCTACTACTCGCCCATAGTGGGCTTTTCACAGGGTACCTGGCGACTCTCGGCACGCGGCCTGGTCGATGAACAGGGTCGGGTACTCAGCCTTGATGAAAACGGTCAGCTTGTCGCCGACGGGTCGGGGGCCGGCACCGATGAACTGCTATCAGCACTACAAACATTGCTAGAGGCTCGGCCATGAAACGAGGCAAAACAGCCGCTATTATCAGCCTGCTCATGACGCTGGCTATTAGCCTGGCCGTCGAATATCGGCTTGATATCAGCGGTGGGCCTCTGACTCTAGAAGAAGACGTTGCCGCCGCTTTTAGTCAATGGCTGGCTGTCGAGGGAGCCGACTTGGAAGCTGCGCAAAACGATGTTGTTAACAATCTGATTGCCTACGGCGACGCAACACGTTTTGGGCCTGACACGCTTTCATTAACGGTAGCGCGCACAGTTGAGGATAAACAATCACTAGAAATTCGCTTGAATCCGCTCGAGCGCACGCTAAGCCAACAAGTCCTGCTCCATGAAACCGGTATCCTCGCCGGGCTTTCGCCATCTAATGCAGGCGTTATGAACCCGGCACTCTCGGCAGAAAGCCCGACCAGTTTAACCGCTGCCGATAAAGCCGCGCTGCTGGCCCTAAAGACTTTTGTCAGCGAAGACATAAACCGCGATGGCAAGGTGGACTTTTATGATCTGGCCGCCATAGCCAAAGACTTTGGCCGCAGCGGCGTCAACCTGGCTGCCGACATCAATAAAGACGGCACTGTTAACCAGGCGGATATCGACTTGCTAAAGACGGTCTATATTTTTGCCGAACCGGCGAAAATACCACCCGCAACTACTTCTCCACAACCCGCGAACGAACTTAAGCCCAGCGAAGAAGACCCCCTCCCCGCCGCTCCTACAGTTGAGGGCGATAATAGCGGTGGCGAAGCTTTGCCCGATGAACCCTAGCGACCAAGCTCAGACAGCCGACCAGACACCCCCCACACGCACCAGGCCGCGAACAGCACAACAACCGGAATGAACGGCAGGTTTACCCACAGATTAAGGAGCGCCCAAACCCTGCGCCCCAGACGCCTCCGCGCCCCAGAGGAATACAAAGGCGGCATAGATGGAGATGGTTAAGGTAAGCGTGCCAAGCCAGGCCGCCCATCGGCAAGCCCGAAAATAACCCCACACGAAGATGAGCGTAAGAATGCTGTTAATCCAGTCGGCGAAGGCAATACCGTTGATAAAATCCACCGTTTGCGGAAGCCAACCTTCGGGTGGTGGATTAAAAGGAGGTTCGCCCGGATCAAGCAGATAGATACCATTGAGCACGAAGTGGCTGAGCTGGAAAAGCCCGTACCACCCTACCAGGATTTGTGTCGTGAGGCTTCGAGGAGCAAACATATCAAGCGTGTCCAGTGCCGTCTAAGGACTTTATAAGTCAAGAGTGCGACCAAAGTGCTTTCACAAACAATTTTAGCATGGAGTGTATTTTTATCGGTCAACGTTCGAAGTCAGCAGAAATTTAATCGTCTGGTATTCTGAGGTTATGGCAGGCAAACATTCCAAGACACCTCCCCCTGACGATAACGACGATAACTCTGAGCTACCCGATACACCCGAGCACGTCAGGGAAAACCGAAGCTACTGGGATAAGAGGGCGCCAGACTGGGTAGCTTCGGGGGAGCGGAATTGGGCTGCGCTCGAGCCTATCTGGGGCATCTGGGGAATCCCAGAATCCCAACTGCACTTGCTACCTGCAGACATGAGCACACTAAAAGCCATAGAACTCGGCTGTGGCACCGGCTATGTCAGCGCCTGGATGGCCCGTCGCGGCGCCGAAGTCGTTGGTATTGACAATTCCTTAGAGCAACTTAAGACCGCCAAGCGCCTTACAAAAAAGCACGCCCTGCAACTTACGCTGATTCACGGCAACGCTGAGGCCGTGCCTTATCCGGATGAGTCGTTTGATTTTGCCATAAGCGAGTACGGAGCGGCAATCTGGTGTGACCCTGAACTCTGGATACCAGAAGTCCATCGGCTACTTCGACCAAGAGGAACACTGACATTTCTTGGCAACCACCCCCTTACTGCAATTTGCACGCCCCCGAGCGGCGCTAGTTGCGATGAGCGGCTTCATGCCCCTTATTTCGGTATGCACAAGCAGGACTGGAGAAACGTAGAAATCGATCCGGGTGGAATCGAGTTCAATCTAACTATTTCGGACTGGCTCAGGCTTTTTCGTCGGACTGGCCTCGAGCTTATGGATTACCATGAACTCCAGGCCCCTGCCGATATCTCTGAGCTGCGCTTTGCCGTATCCGGCGCATGGGCACAGCGCTGGCCATCGGAACAGGTCTGGGTACTACGCAAGTCGGCGTAAAGTAAGTATTAGGCGCTATGACAAAATGTTGCCACTGCATTCCTTTGCCCTTGACAAAGCAAGGCCGCGAATAAGTTAAAGCAAAGGTTGATACAAATTGATAGGAAGTATCTCCAAAAAGCGGTTAAAGTCTTTTAGTTAGGCAAAGATTATAGTAGTGGGCAGCGAGTTCGTAATCCTGGATGTCTAAGGCCATATTTGGAAAAGCTCTTAGCGAAAGTCTTAACCGTTCAAACTGATCATTATGACACAGACTTAAGAGTAACTCTTGCCTTATAGCACCTAAAATTACTACACGTCCGTCAGCAATTAGGTCTGTCAATACATCTCGGTTTCAGCATTAGCTGTTTGTCTTCTAAACGTCAAAGACCAGATAACAGTATCGACAATGACTTTTATTTGCGTTTGCGTTGTTCTTTATAGTTATAGCCTTAGTCGTAGTCAATAGTCCCAAAGAGTTCTACAATTTGCAACTGTTTACGCCGCATAACGTATTCCTGAAGCACCTCTTCAACAACAGCACGTTTAGCGCGATGACTACCAAGCTCGAGCATTTCTTTCATGAGATTATCGTCAATTTGCAGGTTGGTTGCCATGTGCATATATGTCGTACAAATCAAGACGTTGGATAGCGGGTGAGGTTTAACGCTTCACATCACCGGCAGTGAAAAGCAGAGTAGGGAACGAGCGGCGTTTTTTGCTGTCCGAGTGCGTGTGATTGTTAGGTGCTTGTTGCCCTACTCACGAAAGACCAAATCGACATTATGAAGCCAATTAATAATAGTAACCAAATTAATACGATGATCACTGCGGCTCGACGATTACTTGGTAGTTTGAAAAATTCTTCTTTAGCTCGTACCTGACATTCTCGCCACACATTTTCTGGAATGAGTCTGATAGCCAACCAAATACCCATTGGCAACAGAAGAAGGTCGTCTATGTATCCGATGACAGGAATGAAATCCGGCACCAGGTCGATTGGGCTCAAAGCATAGGCCACCACTATACCGATAATGAATTTTGCTAGTAAAGAAACTCTTTGGTCTCGCGATGCTAAATAAAGAGCATATGTATTTCTCTTTAAAGTAGCTGCCCATTTCTTCCATGCTTCACGATTCATTCATGATCCCTTCAGCACCCAACTATGGATTATACCGCACCCTGCAGTATAACTCCCCCAAAATATATAAAATTACCGCATATTGTGAGGTGAGTAAGATATGACAGTGATTGTCCCCAGCTTTTCAAAACAACTGAACTGCATAATCAGTGTTGCCAGCGCCAGATAACTCAAACGTCTATCAGATATTTTCACTTACGAATATTTAAATCTTTCGTGAATCGTAAGCCCAATGTAGCAAAGCTTGCCGTTGTTTCCGGCGACAGCTAAAGTCACCTTGATAACAGTTGTTTTTTTATTTGGGCGATGTGGCGACGCATAGCGCGCCAAATACACCAAGCTCGAGCATCTCCTTGGGCGTAAGTTCAGGATGAAAGTCCGGATGGAAATTTTGCCCGGTGGGCTCCGTAAGCAGGTAAGAATAACCCGTTTGCATCAGATCATTGACTTGGATAAGATGTTTATTCATGGCTGGGGTTTGAGGATAAGTCCTGCAAAAAGTAAGAGTGAGTTTGTCGTATCTTTCCTGACTCGTAGCATTTATACCAAAGCATCAATCGCCTCGGCCATTTGTACATCCCGCTCACTAATACCGCCTACGTCATGCGTAGTTAAGTCAATCCTGACTCTGTTATAGACATTGAAAAGCTCGGGGTGGTGTCCTAGCTTCTCGGCCAACAAGGCCACCTGGCTGATAAAACCAAAGGCCTCGACAAAGCTGGTAAATTCAAATTCCCGGTGAAGTTTGTCGTTACGCAAGTTCCAGTTAGAAAGTTTAACTAGTTGCGCCTGTATCTCACTCGGGCTGAGTTTGTGAACCGTCATAATCGCCTCTCTAAGCACAGTAGCCTCTCGTAAATTGGAGGTCCGCTACTGTTAAGCCTAGACCAAGGCGACCTAAAAAGTCTGTAGACTATGACCGCATCTCAGGGCTGACGCATCAAAACCAAAGACGCTAGTCTTGAGGGATGACAGAAGACCCAGCAACGGAGCAACTACGCTTAGCAGTCCTACACTTTTCAGCTTTACCCGACCCAAGGATAGAACGGAGCAAACAGCATCTACTC
>JASBUK010000006.1 GCA_030147925.1 Trueperaceae bacterium | reverse complement strand
GACAGTTTGCTCTGAGCCTGCTCAGACAAGATGCCTCCAAAGGCTCGCTCAAAGGTAAGCGCAAAAGGGCGGCCTGGGATGACGACTTTCGTGCGCGTATCCTCAAGGGGCTTATCCCAAGTTAAGATGCGTCAGCCCTGTCGCTCACGTTTGCTGTTACTCTTACTATGTACTATGATAGCTATAACACCTATCCCTGGTGTGCGACATGCCAATGTACCTATGGACAAGACAAATACAGAAATTGGGAGGAATATTGGCCTACAAGCAGCGCCTCCAACCACACTCACTATTGGGCGAGTGGCAGCTATCTACTATCCAGCACCGGGCCACATCGATATCCGAACTGCACAGGCGACTAAGGGCTTTCGAGGGGAAAGAAGCGTGATCAGATGACCTTTTCCATCAAACCGAATCTCGTGGTGCTATTAGCCTCCCTACTTCTTTTCGGATTGCTCCTGTCTGCCTGCAATCAGGTTGCGCCCGATGCCAAATCGCCGGCACCCGTCGAGAATCGTTACCGAACTTGGAACGACTATCTGGCGAGCTTAAACGAGGACTCGGTCGGTAAGTACAAAGTCGTCGCAGCAAATGCCATCGAGGGTGAAAATGGTCTTTCTCTCTCGGTCGAAGAAAGGTACTACGTGGAGCTCGAAAAAACACGCATCGTCGCAGAGCAAGACGGTTTGGGTCTCTTGTCCCAATCGGCAGATATTTCGGATCTACGCTTTTCCCTTGTTCAGGCCGATCAGAAAATTCAAGAGCAAGCGTTCAATATCCAAAGTCTTAACGATAGCGACCGGGTCGTCCCGAAGATGCTCTTCGCTTCACAGCTCTACAACGCCGATCGCGCCACGAGAGATCTAACCCAACCGATCGTGTGCGGCAATTTGAAATTGACCTTTGTGGATAAGGATCATTATCCCATCGTCTTGAACACGTGTAACAGAGGAGCAAGGAGCCAAGTCGCACCTCTGTAGGAGCCTTTCTTCAAGCGATGTAGAGAAGCTTGGCTAATGAAACCCTGCGCAGAACGTCAAACGATGGTCTTTACATAACAGATAATTGAGGTCATTTCCTAAACAAATCAGCCAGCTTGGTTCCTAGCGTTTTCGCTAGGAACCTTAATTAGACCCCTTCAGAGGAATTAAAGTATGCCACACCCTCCTCGGTTACGTCGTGAACCGTTACTAACCCTGTTTTTTCATCGACAGTGTAGTGCTTGTTCGGAGGAAGTTCGAACGTCGTCTCTACCCCGAACACTTCGCATATGAGGTCCCACTTCGGATCTCTTGCCCGGCGTTGGCGATCAATCTCTAGAAGTGCCGGATCGCCATCTGCAACCTTCTCGCGAAAATACGCCTGAATTTGCTCTGAAGACGCCCTTTGACTCGGACCTCGTTTGGACATTACGCACAATCCTCCCAGCCTAATTACTTAAGTGTATCCTATCTACGCGGCCTAGAGGCATAACGACTATCTTTCTTACCAAAAGACGAATGTTTCAGTACATAGTAAAGCGATGATCGGTAGTTACTTCAGTTACTTCTGTGACCTCCTTGCAGGGGGTAGCGGAGCGTTTGCATCAACGTCTGGTCCATACGTCAGAGCAGAAGACGGGTCGCGCGATCTTTGTCTTACAGGTCGAAGCGTACGCTAAGTTGCGAGAGGCAACGATGTTACGTGCGAACCATCTTCGTCACTGTCACGGCAGGGTGTGCTTTCTCAGACGGACTATCGCTACCCTATCGATAACTTGCAAAAGGCTTGCGACGCGCTCGCTTTGAGAAAAGGATACATCACGAAGAGGCTTCCGCACCCTACTTCGCACTGCCTGGACTAACTTAGCGTGCTAGCACCACGCGGTTTCACCCTTGCTCTTTAGCTTGATAGGGCGCCTTATCGGCGCGTTTGATGAGTTGCTCGAGCGTATCACCTGCGGTGAATTCGGCCACGCCGACACTGATGGGTACGTTTCTGGGTTTCACGAAGGTGTGCGCCTCAATCGTCTCTCTGAGCCTTTCGCCAACTCGCTTGGCGCGCTCGAGCAGCAGCGCAATGATGAAGGCGACCACGCCACCTAAGAGTGCAAGGCTGAATCCTCGGCGAATGACGGTTTTCGGGACGGTTTCTTTAAAGTTGTTACGCATGGTGAATCTACTTAGGTTGTTAAGCCGCGAGTTTTCGTAAGCGCAGGTGCGCGCCGCAATCACGCTCTTGTTCAAACCCTCAATCACGCCACTGCTAATCGGGAACCCCTGCTGTTTTCCTCGGGTAGCGCATGCGTTCGGTTCGGCTCTCCAAGTACCGCAGGGCAGTGATTGCCTCCTCATCCCAGGTGAGCCACAACTCAGGAGGAGATAGGTACACCCGTAAGAACGCGCTCACGTTGATCTCTCCCCCCGCGATAGCGCCTGCCGGGTCACGCTTCGCTTGCTCTCGCCCCAGCGGTGGCGGATGGTGGTGGGGCACTTGGCTGGCCGCCTCTCCAGAACCCGTCAGGTGTCGTTCGTAGCTGTTGGGGGGAAAGTCCCTCGGTGAGGGCGTCGCGCATGATAGCGTTCTCGTGCTCGATGAAGGCTTGTTCGATCTCGAAGAAGCTGGCGCCTTCGCCCGAGTTCGGCGTAGATTTGTTCGAGGTGCTTCTCGAAGCGTTCGAGGGCCTGCTGTTTCCAGTTGGGGGGTAGTGTAGCCATCCTTGAGTGTAATATGTTGGCGCGTGGGATTCTATCCCCCTACACCGGGATGCACCCCTTAAGTTATTGCTGCTTTGCAACAATGAGAAATTGCGTTATACTTTTTGAGCCCGGTTAGTAACTGGGTTTTAGTGGAGAGGTGCCAGAGCGGTTGAATGGGTCGGTCTCGAAAACCGAAGTACGGGATTCCCTGTACCGTGGGTTCGAATCCCACCCTCTCCGCCATTTAGCCGCCCATATGCCGGGCGGTTTTTTCTTGCTGCAGGCAAGAGGGGAGCCGTGATGTCTGAAGCCGCTAATCTAACCGTAATGAACCACCCCCTGATTCAGCACAAGGTGTCGATTCTTCGGGATAAAGACACAACCGTGCGTGACTTTCGTGCCTTGTGTATGGAGATCAGCATGCTCATGGCTTTTGAGGCCATGCGTGACTTGCCGCTTGAAGAGGTTGTGGTAGAAACACCGGTGGCTCCTGCTAAAGCCTATAAGCTGAGCGGCAAGAAATTGGCCTTAGTCGGGATTTTAAGAGCCGGATTAATTATGGTAGACGGCATTTTGAACTTAGTACCCAATGCTCGGGTGGGTCATATCGGCCTCTATCGTGATCCGAAAACGCTCGAGCCCGTCGAGTATTACAACAAACTCCCCGCCGATATTTCCGAGCGGGATGTATTTTTGCTTGATCCCATGCTGGCAACCGGTGGTAGCGCGGCGGCAGCGATTAGCATCCTTAAAGACATTGGCGCTAAAAGTATCAAGCTTCTGTGCATTATCGGGGCGCCGGAAGGTATATTAGCGGTTCACAGCAAACACCCCGACGTGGAAATTATCTTAGCGGCCCAAGACGAACGCCTAAATGACCACGGTTATATCGTTCCGGGTTTGGGAGATGCCGGAGACCGCATTTACGGCACTCGATAAATAACGCATTTTTCTCATCCAATTCGATTATTGAGGCGTAGAATAGGCCCGTGCGAGAGAACATCATCAATTATTTCCCCATTGCCAGCATTGCTTTTTTGCTGGCATTTCTGGGTGTAGCCTTATTTGTACCCCGGGTCAGAAACTTTGCGTTACGTATAGGCGCAGTGCAGCATGGCGGTGGTCGCCGGGTTCATCAGGGCGCTTTGCCCAATATCGGAGGAATCGCTATCTTTGGCGGTTTTTTAGTGGCGCTGCTGCTGGGCAGTATGGTACGTCCGGACTTGCTTGACGCCTTTCGTGTCGAGCTGCTGGCGATTGTGCTGGGTGGGGCGCTGATGACACTGATTGGGTTTATTGATGATTTATGGGAGATAAAACCCAGCATGCGCCTTATCTCTCAGCTTGTCGCCGCCGGTATCCTGGTGGTCAATGGTGTACGCATTGACTTTATAACCAATTATTTTGACTGGTTACCCAGTGCCCTGGGCGGTAACTACTTGTTTTTTGGTGAGACGGCGGCCAGCATTGTCACGCTAGTGTGGATTGTGGGTTTTACCAACGCCTTTAATTTTATTGATGGTTTAGACGGTCTTTCTTCGGGAGTGGCGGCCATTTCGAGCCTAAGTCTTTTGGCGGTGGCGGTGCAGTTTCCTGATCGTGGCGCTGCCGTCCTGATTTTAGCGGCTTTAGCCGGAGCCTCGTTGGGCTTTTTGCGCCACAATTTCAACCCGGCCAAGATCATTATGGGAGACGCGGGTGCTTATATGCTTGGTTATATTCTGGCAGCCGTGAGCGTGTTGGGGGCGCTAAAGGTTACGGCAGCGGTAACGGTGGTCACGCCGATTCTGGTTTTGGCCTTGCCGGTACTCAACATCACCCAAGTGACCTTGCGCAGACTTTCACGTGGGGTTAGTCCGACTACGGCAGGCAACGATCATTTGCACGATATGATTCGTCAAAAAAGCGGCTCCAAGCGCTTGACCGTGGTGATCTTGTGGTTAGCTACGTTGGCCCTGGGAGCGCTGGGAATGATGCTCTCGAATACGCCGCCTCAACTTATCTATCTCACTTTAAGCTTCACAGTCTTGCTCATTACCGGGGTGAGCGTGATGAGTTTGCGTGAAGTGGCTGGCGAACGCCGCAACAGCATTCCTTAAACGATATGAAAAGCCGCCATCTTATTCGTGTTACTTGCCTAAAAAGGCCGAATTATTTTGACTTTTTACAGAATCGGTATTGACTTTCCGGCTTTATCTTTTTGAGGCCTGTTGCAAACAAGGGAAAAACAATAATGAAACGAATTTGTGTAGCCTTTGGAACCCGCCCGGAAGCGTCTAAGATGGCTCCGGTAGTTTACGGCTTGCGTCGGCAAACAGGTTTAGAGCCCGTGGTGTTGGTAACAGGTCAGCACCGACAGCAGCTTGACGACATGCTTAAGCTTTTTGACATCCAGCCCCAAGCCGATTTAAATGTGATGACCTCAAGACAGAGTTTAGCCGATCTAATGGCTCGCATTGTGCCTCAGGCTGCGGCTGGTTTTCGCGACTTAAAGCCGGACTATGTGCTGGTTCACGGCGATACGCTCACGACCTTTGCAGTGACTTTAGCGGCCTATTTTGAGCAGATTTCGATAGCTCACGTTGAGGCGGGACTGCGCTCGTTTAATTTGCTCGAGCCCTTTCCCGAAGAAGCCAACCGGCGGCTTACCGATGTGCTGACCGACCTTGACTTGCCGCCTACACCCTGGGCCAAGCAAAATCTTCTTAATGAGGGTAAGCCCACGGCGCAGATGGTTGTTACCGGCAATACAGCAGTAGATGCCGTGCACTATATTGCCAAAAGGGCTAAACTGCCCCAACATCTCCCTCCAGGACCTTATATAGCAATTACCATGCACCGCCGGGAAAATCTGCCGGTGATGCGTGACTTGGCCACAGCCCTAGCTGATTTAGCCAGAGCGCATCCGGAATTTACCTTTGTCTATCCGGTGCACCTCAACCCCGCTGTGCGCGAAGCAGTCTGGAAGGTCATGGCAGCCGTGCCAAACATTGTGCTGGACGATCCCTGGGATTACAGCTCAATGGTGGCCTTGCTGCAAGCTTCGGAACTGGTCATTACCGATTCTGGCGGCATCCAGGAGGAAGGCACGGCCCTGGGTGTGCCGGTGGTGGTTTTGCGCAACGTGACCGAACGCCCCGAAGGTGTTGAGGTGGGCGCCCTGAAACTGGCTGGTAACGATCCGGCTAAGGTCGCCGAAATCATCAGCCCTTTGCTAGAAAATCCAGAAGCCAGAAACGCTATGCGCAGCAATAAAAACCCCTATGGCGATGGTCGAGCGGGGGAGAGAATTGCTCAGGCTGTGGCCTGGCGTTTGGGCCTGGCCGAGCGACCCCAAGACTGGCAGTAATGCTACGATAGGTCGCGTGGTTCATGACCTCCTGTTTACTAAGCCGGTACCCGGGGCGGTAAAACAAGATGATGGCTATCGCCTTTCCTGGCAAGGGGCGGCGCTCATGGGTATTTTGAATGTCACCCCGGATAGCTTTAGCGACGGAGGACGTTTCACAAGTGTAGCTGCAGCTTTTAAGCAGGCCACGGCCATGCTTGCAGCCGGTGCCTTGGTCATTGATATCGGCGGAGAGTCAAGCCGCCCCGGTGCCGAGCCGATAAGTACCCAGGACGAATTGGCTCGCGTCTTACCCATCATAAAAAGACTGAGTGACGAGACCGAGGTGCTTATCAGCATTGACACCAGTAAAGCCGAAGTCGCTGCTGCAGCGCTACAGGCCGGGGCGCATTTAGTCAATGACATAAGTGGTTTGCGACAAGCTGAGATGCTTGCTATCTGCGCACAAGAGGCCGTGCCCGCCGTCATTATGCACATGCAAGGAGAGCCGCGCAGCATGCAGCAAAATCCGACTTATCAGGATGTGAGCGGCGAGGTTTTTGGATTTTTGGAGCGGCAAGCCAACTTGGCCCTAAATGCGGGCTTACCCAGTGTGATGCTTGACCCGGGGATTGGTTTTGGTAAAAGCCTTGAGCATAATCTCCAGCTTATACGCGAGCTTGACCAGTTGGTCTCCAAAGGTTATCCGGTGCTTTTGGGCGCTTCGCGCAAGCGTCTTATTGATATGATTGCCAACGTGCCAGAAGGAACTCAGCGCGACCCCGGCGCTCTGGCTTTGCATCTTTATGGCCTTGATCAGGGGGCGGCGATGCTGCGTGTTCACAATGTGCCTGCGCACAATCAGGCTGTGAAGGTTTGGACGGCGCTCCGTGGATAGGATTGCCTTAATTGGGCTCGAGTTCCATGCCTATCATGGCTTTCATCCTGAAGAGGGCAAACTGGGTGCACGTTTTGTGGTGGATATAGAAATGGGCCTGGTTGCTTCTAAAACTGATGACTTACGCGACACGGTTGACTACAGCGCCGTTTATTCTTTGGTGCGCAAGGAAGTAGTGGATAAGCAATACCAACTGATTGACACCCTGGCTAACCAGATTGCCGATGTACTGCTTATGACTCAGCCCCGGATTATGGAATTGACCGTTCGCGTCCATAAGCCTCATGCGCCCTTACCGGGTATCATTCGGGATGTTTATGTTGAGGTTCAGCGTCAGCGCTAAAGTTTTATCGGCAGAAGAATTGAGCACAGCAGCGCTGATTGGCTTGGGTAGTAATCTTGGTAATCCCTTAGGGCAGCTGAGGCGGGCACATCTAAAGTTGATGCGCCTAGGTGAGGTTTTAGTTCGCTCGAGCCTTTATCGCAGTGCTCCAATAGGTGGCCCACTGGGACAGCCCGATTATCTCAATGCAGTGATTGCCTTAGCGCCCTTACCGGAGTTTAGTGCACCCGAGGCTTTATTACGGCAACTCTTGGCCATTGAATGTGCGCAAGGCCGTAAGCGTCACCAGCGTTGGGAAGCTCGCACGCTGGATCTTGATTTGCTGGCGCTGGGTGATACGGTTAGACAGAGCTCGAGCCTGATTTTGCCTCATCCGCGCATGATGCTGCGGGGTTTTGTATTGGCGCCGCTGTTAGAAATTGCCCCTGACTGGCGGCATCCGCTCAGCCATGAGACGGTGGCACAAGCGCTACAAACCTTTAAGCACCATGAGGTTGTTAAGACCGATTTGAGCTGGTCTTGAATCAAGCCCAAATCCTGATAGACTGTTCATCCTATGCGTGTTTTCGCCATTGCTGACCCCCATTTGTCCCGTGAGCAACCCAAACCAATGGATATTTTCGGCCCTGGTTGGCTGGGTCATCCCGAGGCATTTTTTCAGGGTTGGCGCAAGACTATTAAAAACGGCGATTTAGTACTCATTCCCGGTGACATTTCCTGGGCGATGCGGCTTGACGAGGCCATGAGCGATCTAGAGGACGTTGCCGCCTTACCCGGAAAAAAAGTGCTCTTGCGCGGCAATCACGACTACTGGTGGCCGTCGATTGCCAAATTACGCAAATTCTTACCCGCGGGTATGTACGCCATACAAAACGATGCCCTGCGTTTTGGCGAACTGGTTATCGCCGGCACGCGGGGTTGGGTTTGCCCGGGCAGCAGCGAATTTACTGAGCAGGATAATAAGGTTTATCTGCGTGAGTTACAGCGCCTAAAATTGTCTTTAGCGGCGGCTCGAGCTCTAGGGGGTGAAAAGTTAATCGTGATGCTACATTATCCACCGACCAATTTGCGGCTCGAGCCCTCGGGTTTTACCGAGATGTTGTTAGAGGCCAAGCCCGACGCGCTGGTTTTTGGACACTTACACGGCGATGATGGTTCCCGGGTGATTAGGGAACTTGATGGAATTGCCGTTCATTTTGTCGCGGCGGATGCGCTGGGATTTGAACCACGTCTAATTTTAGACTTGCCGGATTGAGTTTGCTGGATATTTCTACCAATTCAGAAGGCATGCCCAGGACTTGATAGCGAGACCGCCTCACGCCTATCTCCTCACACCGCACTTTTACCCTTTACGCCCAGGCAACGCCCTGCGCCAGAGCATTATCCGGCAGCGGCTGACGCTCCAATTCGCTTTCGTTTAGGCGGTGATAGTGAGTGATAGCTTCCTGGCCTTGCTCCCAGCACAGATAGACGACTTCGGCGCCTAACTGACTGGGAAAGTCAACCAAACCGCATTCAAGGTCTTTGATGTGCACGCCAAGCCGGTCCAGTTCGGCCTTGTTCTCCTGAATGCTGCGCAACAGAAACCGACTTTCCTCGCTGAGATTGCGCTCCTCGATGCTGTTGGGTTTAACCTTTTGCAGGGATTCATGTACTTCAAGCGCACCGCGCATAGCATCTTGCATTTCACGAAGGCTGTGGTCGACGAAGGGTATAAGTTCGGTGGCTTCTTGAACTGTAAACAATTTGTACATCGTCTCCCATCCTTTCTATGCTTCGATGCTAGCCATCAAAAAGCTAAAAATCTGTCATTACCAATACAGAAACCTTAGTGTGGTCATATCAAGTCTCAGCTATTTATTGCTGGTTTTAGCTTAGACCTTGGGGCGGTTAATTGTCTGTGAAACCTGTCCAGTTTAGTTAATCCGCTCTTTATGCGGCGGCCTAAAGCACAGCTAGGCTTCGGCTTGGTAGACTCGGGTGGTGACGAGTGAGAAGAAGCAAGCAGCCCCCTTAGCCGAGCGCTTACGCCCTCGGATGCTGGATGAAATCGCCGGGCAGCAAGAGTTGCTGGGGCCGGGTCGGCCCTTGCGAAGGCTGATTGAACGCGGTCAATTGCGTTCGATTTTGTTGTGGGGTCCGCCCGGGGTGGGCAAGACCACGCTGGCGCGGCTTATCGCCAACAACTTAGAGGCGGAGTTTATTGGTCTTTCGGCGGTGACTTCCGGTGTCAAAGACGTGCGGCAGGTGGCTGCCGAAGCCAAGGCCAGACTAGCCGGCGAGCAGCGGCGGACGATTCTCTTTCTTGATGAAGTGCATCGCTTTAACAAAGCACAGCAGGATTTACTCTTGCCTTTTGTCGAAGACGGCACTCTGGTGCTAATTGGCGCAACCACCGAAAACCCTTCTTTTGAAGTAAACGGCGCGCTGCGCTCGCGCAGCCAGCTTTATGTGTTAAAGCCGCTGTCTGCTGATGATTTGCAGCGGGTGATTAGCAGGGCCCTAGAACATCCGGAGGGTTTTGCGGGGGAACTTGAGCTCGAGCCCAAAGCTCGTGACCTTATCGTCACCTGGGGTGATGGTGACGCCCGGCGGGCGCTCAATGCGCTCGAGCTGGCCGCAGGCTATGCTGAGGACGGGCGCTTAAATGCAGCACAGGTGCGTCAGGCGCTGTCAGTCAAAGGCCTGGCTTTTGACAAGGGCGGTGAGCACTTTTACAATCTGATCAGCGCTCTACACAAATCAGTGCGCGGTTGCGACCCGGACGCCTCGCTGTATTGGCTGGCACGCCTTTTGGGTGGTGGGGCTGATCTTATGTATGTGGCGCGGCGGCTGGTTCGTATTGCCAGTGAGGATATCGGTCTGGCCGACCCCAATGCTTTGCGTCTGGTTTTGGCCGCTAAGGAGTCGGCGCAGTTTTTGGGACAACCCGAGGGTGAGTTAGCTCTGGCCGAGGCTGTGGTTTATCTGGCTTTGGCGCCTAAGTCGAATGCAGTCTACCGGGCCTGGAAACAAGCTCTGGCGGATGCCGAGCGTTTTGGCTCTGCCGAAGTGCCGCTGCATTTGCGCAACGCCCCGACCCGAATGATGAAAGAGCTTGGCTATGGCAAGGGCTATAGCTATTATTTTGATGACCCTGCGGCCAGTTTTATGCAGCAGTATTTTCCTGAAAGCCTAAAAGAAAGGCATTATTACGACGCAGCCGGTGAAGGTTGGGAGGCCAAGGTGCGCGAGCGTCTGGCCGCTTTCGCCAAACTGCGCCACAAGTAGTGAATCGTGAGGTTGTTTTATGATGCAAACGTTAAGTTCTGAACATCCGGTACTGATCGTAAACGCCGGTAGCTCGAGCCTTAAAGTCAAGTTGCTGCCCCAAGCCTTGTCGCTCTTGGTCGAGCGCATTGGTGGCGATGTCAACATCAAGACAAACTTTGCCGAACTCACAGCAAAGGGTATTGACAATCATGAGAGTGCTTTTAAGGTTTGCCTTGAGGCCTTGGCCCAAGAATTGCCCCTTGAAAAAATCACAGCAGTGGGTCATCGCGTGGTACATGGGGGAGAGCGTTTTTCTCAGCCTACCTTAATCACTACAGAAGTCTTGGCAAGCATTGCCGAGCTATCCTCGCTGGCGCCCCTACACAACCCGCCCAACTTAGAAGGGATTCACGCGGCCAGGAGTTTATTGTCGGGAATTCCCCAGGTGGCAGTATTTGACACGGCCTTTCACAGCAGCTTGCCGCCACAGGCTTATCTTTATGGTCTGCCCCGAGCTTTGTATTCACAGCAAGGGATCAGACGCTACGGTTTTCATGGCAGTAGCCACGATTATGTGACGCGCCGGGCCGCTGAGTATTTGACTCGGCCTCGTGAAGATCTCAAACTCGTTTCTCTGCATCTGGGTAACGGTGCCAGCGCTGCGGCGGTATCCGCCGGTAAGTCGGTTGATACCAGTATGGGACTCACACCAGTTGCGGGTTTGCTAATGGGTACTCGTTCCGGGGATGTAGACCCCGGCATCCTGCTGCATTTGCTTAGAAGCGGTATGACTGTGAACGAGCTTGACACCCTGCTCAATAAACGTTCGGGTCTACTGGGGCTGTCGGGTATTTCCAATGACATGCGTGACATCTGGCAGGCAGCCGCCGAAGGAAATGGTCATGCTAGAGAAGCGCTTGAAGTTTTCTGTTACCGCATTCGTAAAATCATTGGTGAATACGCGGCGGCAATGGGCGGCTTAGACGCGGTTATTTTTACCGCCGGGATAGGGGAAAATGACCCGGAGGCTCGAGCCCTGACGCTTAAGGGGCTGGAGTTTTTGGGGCTTCAGCTCGACCCAGACAAAAACAACAGCAGAGAAATAGAAATCAGCAAGCCGGAGAGCCGAGTCAAGATTCTGGTGATTCCTACCGACGAAGAGCGAATGATTGCTGAAGCGACCTTGCAAGCTATGGCCTAGTTGGTAGTTAACGGTAGGTGGTTGGTAGTAGGTGGGAAAAGCATTTTTTGCCTTCCTCCACTGAGGTCTTTTCAAGATTTCTACCCCCAATTCCTGCAAAAGCAGGATCGAGAAGAGAGGATAAGGGGATGGAGATTTCCCGCCCTATAATCCTCTCTTCTAAATCCCTGTTAAGACAGTTGTCCCAAGCCAGAGCTTGATATTTGAGATAGACTGGACAACCGTAATGTTCTGGAGGCATCATGAAAACGCTAGGTCTTGATTTGGGCGGCACCAAGATTGCTGCTGCGGTGGTAGAAGAGGGTAAGATTCTCACACGCCGCCAGCTTCCCACGCCGCAGACCGGTTTTGAAGCCGTGGCAGACGCGCTTGCCGAAGCTGCTGAAGCTGTTTTGGCCGACTATCCCGAAGTCAACCGTATCGGTATTGGCTCGCCGGGGCCGATTGACTTTAGGCAGGGCAAGGTTCTTTTTGCGCCCAATATCCCGGGTATGGAAAACGCCTATATAGTCAAGGCGCTAGAATCGCGCTTAGGCAACAAAGCCACCCTGGAAAATGACGCTAATGCCGCTGGTTACGCCGAGCATCTTTACGGTGCGGCCCATGATCTTGAAAGCAGCGTTTTTGTCACCATTTCCACTGGTATCGGTGGCGGCATCTTTATGGAGGATAAGGTTTTGCACGGTGCTGACGGTATTGCTGGTGAGATTGGCCACATGATATTGCAAATCGGTGGTCCGCTTTGCGGTTGCGGTCAGCAAGGTTGCTGGGAGGCCATCGCCTCGGGCCGGTCTATTGCCCGCGACGCCAGTTTTAGTTATGGGGAACCGCTAACGACCGAAGAAGTTTTTGCTCGAGCTCGAGCCGGGGAGTACAAAGCCCTCCAGGTCATTAACAACGCGGCAAGATTTACCGGTCTGGGTCTTGTCAATATCCACAAGGCTGTTAATCCGGCTGGTTTTGTCATTGGTGGTGGTATGAGTCAAGTGGGTAGTTTTTACTTTGACAAAATTCAGGTGGCGGTCGCCGAGTTTACCGTAGGTTTTCCACCAGTAGAAATAAGGATGGCGAAATTAGGCACCGATGCCGGCGTTATCGGCGCAGCCAGTGTAGCTTTGCTTGGTTAAAATAGAGGTAAGTCCGTGGAAAGTAGTTAGTAGGATTTGACAAGGACAGTAGAAAGTGGTTAGTGGAAAGGAGTTAGTTAGGAGAGGGTTTGCTCAAGAAGTCTATCACCGAATAGTTGAGCGAACCGGTTGAGGGCTTTCTAGAAACGCTATTCTTACCTACCACAAACCATTAACTACCCACTTCTTAGCATCGGCATTATAATCTTCAGGCTATGACGATCACTCTTTTATTAAGTGCCTTGTTGATATTTCTAATGCGCATTACTGACGTATCTATAGGTACGTTACGAATCATCATGCTGGTGCGAGGCAAACGTCGTGAAGCCGGACTATTAGGCTTTTTCGAATCGCTTGTCTGGTTATTGGCAGCTGGACAGGTGTTAACTAACCTTGATAGCCCTCTTAAGATAATTGCTTATGCAGGAGGGTATGCCACTGGTACTATGTTTGGTTCTACTATTGAACGCTGGCTAGCCATGGGTAAAACGCTTATGCGTATAGTGGCGCCTGTTAATTCACCGCAGGTGGCCGAAGCTCTGAGAAATGCTGGCTTTTACGTCACTGTTGTTAATGCAGCAGGACGTGATGGAGAAGTGCGCATTGCTTTTAGTGTCATTCCGCGCAAACGCATACCGGAGGCTTTAAAACTTGTCAGTGAGATTAACCCCAGAGCCTTTGTAACCTTTGAAGAAACCACTATGGCCGAGCTAAGGGCTGCGCCTGCCTCGGGGATGCGCAAGTAGGTTTTCCCAGAGTCTGTTTATCGCCTGGCCTTTTTATCTCACACACCGCAAGGCAATCCCCTAACCCCTATTAGAAAGATGGGGGATAAACAGAAACTGCTTGATAGTTTGGCGGTCAATTTTCGTCTAAAAGTCGTAGCTCATCGGCAATAACCCCGCTTTGCCCGGGCAGAATACCGCTTATCCACACGCGCATTCCCGGACTAAGGGTGCTCAATTCAAGCGGTTCACCCTGTTTGCTTAAAATCCTGGCATCGCCATCTACCGTAACGGTGATTAGTTTGGGGCTACTGTTATTAGCACGCACCTTTAGCTGGGCACTGTCTAATGACACCAGTTTGATAGTAGCCACAAAGGAAGTGTCGGGGATACCGCAAACCGCTGACTGGGCAGCCGGAGCACAGGCTGTCAGAATCAGGGCAAGAACGGTGATTAGCAAGCCGACGCGCATATTATAGCCCGTTTCATTCTGGTTAACAGTAGACTGACCGCCTTTATGTCTACTCGCGCTGCTCGGATGGTATTGACAACTGTCAATACCATCGAAACGCTCTTTAGTTCTGCGCTTTAGCAATGGCTTGAGCTTGCTCTGCTGATTTATGGCTGAGCATAAATTGCCAGCTCAACTAAGCCTGTATTGCCACCGCTCGATTCGGTGATGCGGAAGGTGAACTCCTGTCCACGGGCATTAACCGGAAAACGGTAAATACCGCTGGCATCGGGCAGATCAAAGGGGCCAAAGACCTCGCCCAGCTCATTTTCCACTACAAACTGACTGATTTGCGCACTGCTGCCCATAGTTCTGGTCCACAGACCAAAACCGCTTATCTCAGCGGATTCAGGCAGCGCAATGGTGATGCTGGCTGCGTTGCCCTCGCCGGCGGAGGACCATTCGCTGTCAGGGTTTTCGTCTATGGCGTTATTGGCTCCAAAGCGACTGTTATTATCACCACCGCCATAGTTGCTGCTGACTGCGGCAACGCGAGCACCCCGCGCCAGTGTGGCAAGATTTAGGCCCAGGTCAGGGCTGGCTGTGGCCGCCGGAGTGCGAAAGCTCATGATTTCGCTGGCATAAAACGTGCCATCCGGGGCGCTGCCCTGAAAGCGAAAGACATAGTTACTATCCGGCATGAGTCCACGCAGGATTACCAGATGATCTTGGTGGGCTTCGGTACCCATGCCCTGATCAAAGGCCATCTGGCCAAAGTTTTCATCACTGCCGTAGACCACCACACAGGCGACATCCGTTATCGTGCTCACGCTTATAGTAGCCGAGTTGGGGCTAAGCTCGAGCACCAGCGGTGCGGCAAACAAAGGTTCGACCGGTTGAGCGACCAGTGCTTGGGCGCTGACAAAACCAGCCAAACTCAGCACCAGCAGTAAGGGCCAAAACTTCCAACACTGAAAGAATTTTTTGCTCATCATACTACTCCTATTCTAAGGCTTTGTCAGCAAGTGTACTACTGCGGTTTAAGCCCGGCACTAGGCCGGTTCTTTTTCCTTTTCTTCTTTAGTTTTAGTGGCATCGGCAAAATCAGGGTTGGCCCGCAGTTCAGGCTTTTTGGGGTATTTTTGGGAATTCACCAGGAGATTTTTAAAACGCGGGTCGCCCTCACGTTCTTTCCAAACACGGGGCTTGGCGGGGATTCCCAGGCCGATCACATGCGGTTCGACATCGCGAGTGCCCAAAGCCAGTGCCCCTAACATGCTGTCATCGCTTAAAACGGTGCCTGCTAGTACCGTAGCATGATAGGCCACCCGGGCACCGGCTCCAATGACGGTTTCTTTTAAAGTCACGTCGGCTGCTTCAAGGATGTCGTGGGTATGACTATAAATGTTGGCATAGTCGCTGATGCTAGCCCCATCATGAATTTTGACCCCGCCAATATCATCGATAAGAACATTGCGATGGATCACGACATCATCACCAACTTCGATGTTGTAACCAACCGAGACTTCGACATTCTGAAAAATTTTCACATTTCTGCCACTTTGAGCAAAGATGCGCTTAGCTAACATTTGCCTTATGGGGATGCCGCTGTGAATGGACTGGCCCAGAGGGGTCAGGTCGAGGCTTTTCCATAGCCATAGCAGCGGTTTGACCCGGCTGAACTTCTCTTGATCGGTGGCAATATAGTATTCGGCCTCCATGGTGATATTGCGCGGGTCTAAGCCGTAGGCGGCCATTGGGCTGCTGTTAAGAAGCTCCAAATAATTGCGGCCATAGATGATCTGCGCTAAGGTTTCGCGCACCACTTCGTTGTTGTCAAGCCCCACATCGTCTAACTGCTCGGCCAGCTTGCCAATAAAATGCTTTAGAGTGGGATCGTTGTCAATAGAAATGCCGGGATTAATCAGCCAGGGCATAAGGCTCCTTCTGTTATCTACCTTAGCTTTTAGGACCAGTTGGCATGCGTAACGTAGCTAACGCTTGTCGGCTGATTCTAAGATGACGCGGGTGATATTTCCCGAGGCGTCGAGCTCGAGCCCTACGGCTTGCTCAAGTATTGCCGAGGCACGCACCTCAAGCTCTACCTCGGCTCTTTCTTGCGCAATTGCCTGAATGAGCACGGGGCGCATCTCAGGTGCGAGGCCCCAAGTCTTTAAGCGGCTCATCAGAGCGTCAAAAGACCAGTCTTGCGCCCATATGTCTTTTAGGGCCAGCAGAGCAGGACGTCCCCGCAGGGCAATATGACTTGGCTTAAGCGCCGGGCGGCGCAGGCAGAGTTTTTCCGGCAGGTCGGTGATGGCTTCATAAAAGAGATCGATAAATTCGTCTAATAGATAATGACTCTTAACTAACTTGAGAGCCTGTGGCGATAAATCTTCGATATCGTCTTCATCGGGGTCGTCTGGATTCACGTCTTTAAAGAGCCGCTTGAGCTTTTCCGGCAGATTGTTAAGGCGATAAAACATCTCTTCAACCTCAGGCAGCACGATTTTTAAGGGGGCTAAAGCAAAGCCCGCTGCCTTTAACCCGGCTAACGCCACTAATTCAGCTTCGCTGCTTAGGCCCTCAAAATTGGGAATATCGTCTACACTTAGGAGCCGATAAGGACTAATAGGCGTCGTCATTTAGCGGTATCATATCAGCTAGGGATGGCTCCTCATCCAGTTCTAAGTCAACATGCTAGACTGCTGCCGTGATAAATTCCAGCCAGCAATCCACCGATCAGCCACTTTTACGGGCCAAAGGTATCTTGCGCCTGATTGCCGTAGGGGTGTTACTTTTGGCTCTAGGCCTTTTTACCCTGGTCATGGTGAACGGTTATCTAAAAGTCGATGAGGTGAGCTTGCCTAACTTAGTGGGCATGGATATCGATGATGCTTATAGAGAGCTAAGGGAGCTTGATCTGGAGGTGGCCTCTTATCCCGAGAATTTGCCGGGAGCGGCTGTTAACAGTGTGACTTCGCAGAGTCCTGCGCCAGGAATCGTGGTGCGCAAGGGACGCAGCGTCAGCATTGGTGTGCATACCCCGCCCGAAGACATCCGGGTTCCGAATTTGGTGGGTGTGCTGCAGGAGCAAGCCCTGAGCATGCTAGCAGACGTGAATCTAGTTGCCGGCGAAATCAACTATGTGTACAGCGAGCAAGAGGAAGGCCGCGTAATTGGCCAATCGCCCGAGGCAGGAACAATGCTTAGCACGGGCTCGAGCGTGAGCGTAGTAGTGAGCCGGGGCGCAGAGGCAAGAGATGTTGTGTTACCTAATCTGAGAGGCATGGGCCTTGACGAAGCCAGAGACCGTTTGCGGGCTTTAGGGGTCCGCCGCGTCGAAGCCGTACCCTCAAGATTGAGTTTTAGAGAAGACAATGTTGTCAACGCCCAGACGCCATCAGCCGGCCAGATTGTGCCAGTTAGCGCACTCGTGACACTTTATTATTCACTGTCTAGTCGTGAGGTAGTAAAAATTCCTACGGTTTACGGGCAAAGCCTACAGCGTGCCCAACTGATCTTGCGAGCGGCCGGACTTGACATTGCCTGGGTAACATATGTCCAGGACGCCGAGAAGCCTGCGGGTGTCGTTGAGGTGCAACCTTCTGATTACACCTTGCCGGGTACCCCTCTTAGAGTCACGGTAAACGGCAGCGAAACCGGCGCGAATGTACTTTTGCCGCTCGAGCTTTTACCGGATGATCCGAGCCTGACCTCTCCGGTTAATATTGACGGTGAGCGTTTCCCGGGTGATAGACAACAGACAAGCGACCCCGATCCGATAACGCAGCCGCCAAACCGCAGCGGGGCGCGGAGTATCCCCATCAGCTTCAATCCGGCGGATTTTGGCTTTTTGCAAGGCCGAGAGAACGTTTTTCGCTTAGTCATAGTCGATGATCGTGGCGAACGAGTGGCCATCGAACGCAGGCTTGAAGTAGGGATGTCTGTAAATACCACAGTGCTGGTTTACGGTGATGCCGAACTGCGCACTTATATTAACGGTAACATTTTTCAGGCCTGGAACCCTTAAACCACCGTTTGCAAAGGGCTTATGGCTAAACGCCTGATTCTTTAGAAGCCATAGCCATGCGCCAGGCGTTCATGCCGCCGCCGACGTTAAACACCTTTTTAAAACCGGCGGCTTCCAGATAGAGTCCAACAAGTTCGCTCACCTGACCTCGCTCACATATCAGATAAACGGCTTCGTCTTTGGGGATATCGGGCAAGTCACCGGCTTGCGCCATTTCCAGGCTCAAGTGTTTAAGACCGGGCAGACCATCTTTGCGAAATTGCGCGGCGCTTCTGGTATCAAAGGCAGCAGCGCCAGCTGCCAGCGCTTTTTTGAAGTCCATAATGTCAACTGTAGTCAAACTTGTCTCCTTTACGAGCGAAATATTAGTCATTAGTTTTTACCTTAATTTAGTCTTTGCCTCAAGCATAGTCACAATGGATGGAAATGGCTAAAGGAGTTGTGAGCATATTGTGCCGATTCCGCTAAAAAACCAAAAAGAAGTTAGTAGTAGGTAGTTTGTGGTGAGTGGTGGGTGGAAAAAGTGTTTTTTTAGAAAGCATTCCTACAAAGTTAGGTGTGAGGTGTTAGGCCAATTTTGTTAGTAGTTGGTGGTTTGTAGTAAATGGGAAAAACATTTCTAGAAGGTCCTCACTTTCCTCTTTTTACTTTTCACTTTATTACTGTCTCCTTAGTTTCTACCTCCTACTAACTACTTTCCACTGACCACTTTTTACTGTCCTCTCACTTTGCCAGTAAAGCGCCAGTTCAGAATTGGCGCTAAACTCGCCACTTTAGCGACCTGGGAGCGATTGCGATAAAAATCACCAAAGTGGGAATTATCGCTGCAGCATGTGCTCTGACACGACAGACTGTTTTGTAATGTTTCTGTAAGGCCTTTATCGGCATAGTAACTGTAGTGCAATTGGGATAATTGTGCGGGATTTTTAAGGAGGACCCGAGTGAGCGAAGTTGATATTTCTCCCCTGGCCAGAAAGCTAGCCGAAGAAAACAATGTTAACTGGCAAAAACTCCCTGGTAGCGGACCTGATGGACGCGTTGTCGAGCGTGATGTGCTTGAATATCTTGCCAAGGTCATGGCTGGTGAAGAGGCAATGGACCCCACACCGGAACCGGTGCCCGAAGGTATGGAGGCCTGGCCGGAAGAAGATGTGAGAGCGTTTGAAGTCATGCGCAATGGTGCAGGTGACAATCTTGACCTAGAGAGCTTTCAGGCCGGTGTAGCCAAGGCAGACCATGATGCTAGCGATATGCTTGAAAATGAAGCTGCGGTCAGTGAAGCAAATTCGTTCGACGCTTTCGCTGCCCCAAGCGAAGCCCCGGGTGAGGATGATTTGCTGGCAACTGACGTGCCGGAAGACTCCCTGGTGGTAGAAGTGGCAGGGCCAGCCGCTTCTACCGCACAGGTTGAGCAAGAGGAGGAAGCCCCGGAAACACTCATTCGTGAAGACATGCTTCTTTTTGCTGAAGATGAAGACGATTTTGAAGAATTTACAGAAGATGAGTTCGCAGCGGTGGGTTTTTCAGAATCAGTCGAGTCGGTGCAGCCTGAGTTTGATGAACCTGTGATCCAGAATGATTTGACGGCAATGACTTCGCCCGAAGAGGATACCGTTGACCTTGCCGATGAACCTGCCTTTGAAGAGCCGGAATGGGCTGAGCCTGTTCTTAATATGGATCATGCCGAAGAGTCTGGTGTTATCGCGGTTGAGGAAGACATCGACTTTGCCCCTGCCGTAGCAACTGAACCGGAAGCCGCGGAACCAGCAGAAGCTTTGGATAGCGCTGTCGATCTGACGGAAGAAGAAACCCCGAACGAGATGGCAGCGCTGTTAGTGGAATCCGAATTTGAAGAAGCCCCGGAAATTTTCACTGAGCCGGTAGCTGCTACTGAGGATTTTCTTGATGATGCCGAACAGGTCATGGAAGATATATTCGAGGTTGATCAGGTAGCCGAATTGCAAGCAGAAGAAGCGCCGTTTGACATCCCTGTTGTTGAAGCCTCAAAACCGTCTTTCGCTTCGCCTGTTGCTGCTGCTGATGAGCCCGCGTTGGTAGAGTCTGACGGCGAAGAGGTGGTCGCGGCAGCCGCCGTTTATGAGCAAGACGAACTTGCCGATGAAGACGAGGATATGGTCAGCTTGCCAGCTAGTGGCAAGATACCGCTTGTCTCTCACGGCTTGTTGCTAAGACGCCACGTTGACTTATCCGCACTGACCGAGGCCCAACTTGCAGTAGGGCGCGAACTGGGTGAGGGTGCTCCCATTGCCCCAACGGCATTTTTGCTGCGAGCAGCCGCTAAGGCGCTTCACCGTACGGCTTTAGGAGATAAGACGGCTGTAGCCGTGGCCCTCATTGATGAGCAAGGTGTAAAAACCAAGCGAGTGCGTAATGCCGATGAAAGCAAATTCACTGACCTGCTTTCGGAGCTTATCGATGTCAATGGCTCAGTTACCGAAGCTGTAGAAGACCTTGCTGTGGTTGTGGCCGATATGTCCAATTACGAAGTCGATGAAGCGGTTTTGCATCTCGATGCGCCGGTTTTGATGCTGGGGCGTATTCTATACGATAGCAAGGAAGGTAGCTACCGCAGCACTCTATCGCTCTCCGGCGACGTTCCAGCGGATTTGGGCTCGAGCTTTTTAGCTACGGTGGCCGAATTGCTGGATTCTCCGGTGCAGTTGGTGATTTAGAGTTTTTTAGTTAACGTTAAGTGGCGGGCCTAGCCCGCCACTTTTTATTGGCTTTATTTATCAGTGGGTAAGAGCAGCCAGAGTAGTATGTAGCCAATAATCATAATGCCACCGCTGAGCACGATGCTTAAGCTGAACAGCACACGCAACCAAGTGGGGTCGGCCTGTAAATATTCCGCTATGCCTCCTACGACCCCAGCAATGATGCGCTGTTGGCTCGAGCGCCTTAATCGCCTGAAAGTGTTAGGTCTGCGGGCGCGTTTTTGCTGGTGTGGCAGGTTATCGGTGGTTTTACTGGTTTTGGGCTGGTTCATAACTGGAATCTTTCTTTCGATTTTAATAACAAATTACGACATTATTCCTTCACCTTAAAGGGGGAAATAGAAAGTGGTTAGTGGAAAGTAGTTAGTAGAAACTAGGGATTTTCCAAAACGCTTTTCCTACCGACCACAAACCACCTACCACGAAATACCAACTACTCACCACCAACTTCTTATCTCATTACCACAAAAGGTATCTGGGGCATAAGCTCGGTATGGCGCAAAGCGGCATGGACTCTTGACTCCAGTTCTCTTATATCGACCTCGCGATAATTATCGGGCAGCAGTGCCAGATGCGCTAAAGCCTTGGCATAATTGCGTCTGCCGCCACGCGGACTCTGCATGGCTCGAGCCCTGTGCAGTGAGGCAGCCAGCAAAATAATACCGGCGTAAAAACGCCTGTCGGCCCCTTGCGCTTTCAGCCAGAGGGGTTCTAAGGCCTCATGGCATTCCCAGTACTCACCGCCTTCGAAAAGCTTGATGCCTAAACTCCAGGCTTCGCTCTCAGTCATGCCAGCTAGTATACGCCAGATCCACTTAGCTCCGGTTTTAAATCGACTGCAAAAAGGGCATTGCGGTCTTGACAAAGCTCTGCTGCGCTTCGTAGACTTCCTCTAGCGCCAAACTGAGTCTTATTGACGTAATGTCGAGTTGATTAACCGTCTGACGAAGGTCATTCGAAATTGCTGTGTGTAGCCTAACGCAACCGGTTGCGACTCTCGTTTGGCAGATTTTTGGTTGTGATCAAAGTTGCGGCCAAAGTTTTATGAAAGGTAGAGGTGGTAGATATGAAACGCGTTTTTGGCTTAGTCGCTCTAATTGCTCTGTTGCTAGGTGTCAGCCAGGCGCAGACGCTTACCGTCTGGGTTTGGGACATCAACAAACCCGCCCTGGAAAGTACGCTTAGCAGCTTCCAGGCAATGTACCCCGATGTCGAGGTGGTCATTGAGGATTTGGGTAACCAAAACGTCTATGACCGTGGCCTGGCTGGTTGCGCCGCAGGTGGCATTGACATGCCGGATGTCTATTTGGTTGAAAACAACGAAGCGGAAGTTTTTTGGACGCAGTTCCCGGATTGCTTTGTTGATTTGCGCACTCTCGGTGGTGAAGAATTGCTGCCGCTGTTTCCCGAATTCAAGTGGACTGAACTTACCGTAGGCGATGCCATTTATGCCGTGCCCTACGACTCCGGCCCTTCGACAATGTTCTACCGCCGCGATCTTTACGAAAGAGCCGGCATCAGCCCCGCCGACATAGAGACCTGGGCTGACTTTATCGAAGCCGGCAAGAAGATGCTGCAGGCCACCGACGGTCAGGTTCGTATGGGCACCATTGCTAAAGGCGCTGATGATGAATGGTTCCGTATGCTGGCCAATCAGGCCGGCTGCTTCTACTTTGATGTTGAAGGTAATGAAGTCACCGTCAATCAACCGGGCTGCGTTACGGCCTTAGAAACCATCAAAGACCTCGTTGATAGTGATGTTTTGGCAATTGGTGGCTGGGTCGAACAGATCCAACTTATCCAAAATAGCGGTGTAGCCTCGGCGCTCTTTGGCTCCTGGTATGGCGGTGTTATCCAGGCCGAAGCCCCTGACCAGGTCGGTCTCTGGGGTGCTTATCCGATTCCTGCGCTTACACCCGGGGGCACCCGCGCTTCTAACATTGGCGGTAGCGCCCTGGCTATTCCCAGCGCTTCGGAAAACCAGGAATTGGCTTATGCTTTTGTCAAGAATGCGCTGGCCGATACCGAGAATCAAATTGTGATCCTGCGCGATTATGGTCTCACACCGTCGCTACTTTCAACGCTCGAGCATCCTTTCTTGAGCGAAGGCGTCGAATTCTTTGGTGGCCAACCCGTCTGGCGTGATATTCTGAGCACCCTGGGTGAAGTGCCCCCGGCACGCGGTACCCAGTTCTTCCAGGAAGCCCGCAACGTCATGACCACCACCGTCTCTGACTACTTAGACGGTAGATATGCCAGCGCTCAAGAAGCACTGGATGTGGCCGCCCGGCAAATTTCGCAGGCCACCGGCTTGCCTATTGCGCAGTAATTAGCTGGCACGCTGCTTGCCTCTCGCGGTAATGTGAGGGGCAAGCAGACTTATGCCGCCATTTTGCAGGGCATTAAAAGGAGTTGGTAGTTTGTAGTAGGTGGTGGGTAGGAATAGCCCTCCTAGAAAGTTTCCCCGCTGAGCTCTTTTTCATTAGCGTTCATTATTGACAAATTCCCATTGTCTGATTCTTGCCAGCGCTGGAAAATCCCTAGTTTCTACTAACTGCTTTCCTCTTTCCACTTTTTGCTTTCCGCTCTAAACAAAGGTTTGTAAACGGGGACGCCCGGTTATAATCCAGGCAAATTTCTATACCGCTTGAGGTGAGTTGTGAGCACAAGCATAATTCAGAGTTTTGAATTTAGAGGCGGGCGATGAATCGCTGGGCCAAGAACTTGACCCCCTATCTATTTTTATCGCCCTTTTTCCTCTTCTTTGCAATATTTTGGATTTGGCCTATTTTTTATTCTTTTGGCCTCAGTTTTATCAATACACGTCGGCGGCCCTGGACCCTCGACTGGGATTTTAACTGGGCTAGGCTTATCAGCGACGACTTTTTCTGGCAGGCTCTAAAGAACACTTTTATTATATTGCTCGGTCAGGTTCCGCTGATGCTGGCACTGGCCCTAGCGCTGGCTATAGCGCTAAACTCGGACTTGCTCAGGGTTAAAGGGTTTTTCCGCTTTGCCTTTTTCGCACCCCTGGTGCTTGGTGCCGCACCCTACTCGGCGGTATTCCGACTTATCTTTAACGCTGACTTTGGCGTGCTTAATTATTTTCTTGGTTTTTTCGGCATTCCTTCGGTGGTCTGGCTCTTTGAGGCGACCCCGGCAATCGTCACTATTATCATTGCGCTTACCTGGCGCTGGACGGGGTATAACGCCGTGATTATTTTAGCGGGTTTACAAAGTATTCCCACCTCGCTCTATGAGGCCGCCAATATCGATGGCGCTAATGGTTGGCAACAGTTTCGCAACATTACTCTGCCACTGTTGCGGCCAGTGCTTCTCTTTACCTTTGTCCTTTCCACCATCGGCACCATGCAGCTTTTTACCGAACCCTGGCTGATTACTACTACCGGGCCGGGTGGGGCCACCGAAACGCTGGTCACCTATCTTTACAAACAGGGTTTCCGCTCCTTTAATTTTGGCTACGCTTCGGCGATTGGTTACACGGTGGCCGTCATTGCCGCGACTTTCTCCTTTATCCAGATACGCTTGGTTGGAGGTGACCAGTGAAGGCGCAGCGCCTAAGAAGATCGCTCTTACTGCACGGCATTATGATTCCGCTAGCGCTACTCTTCCTGCTGCCAATTTTTTGGATGATCGTCTCGGCTACGCGCCCGGACAACGAAATCCTCAACCTGCCACCGGTACTATTGCCCGGCACTTATTTGGGTGAAAATTGGTCAATCCTTAATAACGACATGAATTTCGTGCGGGTGATTCTCAATTCTGTGGGTATCTCGATTATCTATACGGCGGCGGCAACGCTTATTTCGGCGATGAGTGGCTATGCGTTTGCTAAGTTTCAGTTTCGGGGCAAAAACGCTCTCTTTATGCTGGTGGTGGCTACCTTAACCATTCCTTATGCCGTGTTGCTGGTGCCCCAATTTATTCTGGTGGCTCGCGAATTAAAGCTAAATAACACCTATTGGGCGGTTATTTTACCGGGCTTGGCCAATGCACTGGGCGTCTTTTTCATGCGTCAGAACATGCTAAGTGTACCCTCAGAGCTGTTGGAGGCAGCCCGCATAGATGGAGCCAGGGAATGGCGCATTTTTGCGCAGATCGTGTTGCCACTAATGTTACCGGCTTTAGCCGCCGTAGCTATAGTTTTGTTTTTGTTCCAGTGGAATGACTTTCTGTGGCCGCTACTGGTGTTGACCAGTAAAGATGCCTACACTATTCCGGTAGCGTTAGGTACCTTAGTGGGCCTCACTCGTGTTTCCTGGGGCGGCATCATGACCGGAACCGCCATTGCCACGGTGCCTTTTTTAATCCTCTTTTTGTTCTTGCAGCGTTACTTTGTGGCAGGTATTACCTCGGGTGCGGTAAAGGACTAGGGGATATCCTAGGATTTGGCGATGTACCACGAATTGTATTAGTGATTTTGCTAACTGGAGTTAAGTATGGAACTTGGCGTTTGTTACTACCCGGAACATTGGCCCGAAAGCACCTGGAAACCCGATGCCGAGCGGATGAAAGACCTCGGAATTCGCTGGGTGCGTGTTGGGGAATTTGCCTGGAGCCGTTTAGAACCAGAGGACGGCAAGCTTGATTTTGCTTGGCTGGACCGGATAATTGACATCCTGGGTAAAAGTGGTCTTAAGGTGGTATTAGGTACACCTACGGCCACTCCTCCTAAATGGTTACTGGACAAATACAATGATATTTATCAGCGCGACGTTCAGGGTCGAAAACGAGGTTTTGGCTCACGGCGTCATTATTGCTTTAGTTCACCAAGTTACCAAGAGGAAACGCGTCGCATAGTGACGCTGCTGTCCGAGCGTTACGGCAAACACGAGGCGGTAGGGGCCTGGCAGACAGATAACGAATACGGTTGTCATGACACGGTGCGCTGCTATTGCCAAAACTGTCGGCAGGCTTTTAGGGATTGGCTAAAGTACAACTACGCGGATATCAATGCACTGAACGAAGCCTGGTGGAATGTTTTTTGGAGCATGGACTACCTTTCTTTTGCCGAGATCGAGTTACCCAATCTCACCGTTGCCGAGGCCAACCCCAGTCATATGCTTGACTATTACCGCTTTGCTTCTGATGCGCTTATCGCCTACAACCAACTGCAAACTAAGATTATCCGCGAGCATTCACCCGGACGGCTGATTACCCATAACGCCATGATTTATTTTGGGGATTTTGATCACTTTGAGTTAGCCCGTGACCTGGACGTAATCAGCTGGGACAACTACCCTCTAGGGATGCTCGAGCACAGCCCACTGCCAGAAACGACCAAAGAGCAGTTTTTACGCTCAGGTCATCCCGATTTAATTTCCTTTAACCATGACCTTTACCGCGGCGTCAAACGTCGGCCCTTTTGGGTGATGGAACAACAACCGGGTCAGGTCAATTGGGCGCCGAGCAACCCTTTGCCAGCACCCGGGGTAGTGCGACTGTGGTCACAACAGGCCTTTGCCCACGGCGCAAATGTAGTGTCTTATTTTCGCTGGCGGGCCGCTAGAGGAGCTCAGGAATTGATGCACGCCGGGCTTAACTTACACGACGGCAGCCCGGACCGCGCCAGTGCCGAAGCCAAGCGGGTTTTTGAGGAAATCCCTGAGGAGTCTGCTGGTCAGATAACTGCGCCGGTGGCGCTACTTTTTGACTACGAAAATCTCTGGGCCACGGACTTACAAAAACATGCCCAGGCCTGGAGCTATTGGGGCATCCAAGTTAGCTGGTATATGGTCTTGCGCAGTTTTGGCCTCGATGTTGACATCATTCATCCACGTGAGGATTTAAGCGGCTACAAGGCGGTTTTTGCACCTGCTTTACATCTGGTTGATGACTTGCTGGCCGAGCATCTCAGCGACTACGTGCGTGCTGGTGGTCAGCTTGTCATAGGCCCACGTAGTGGCGCCAAGACGCTTACAAATATTGCCCAGGCACCCGCGCCGGGGCCGCTTGCCGATTTGATGGGTTTGCGAATCGATCACGTTGATGCGCTGCGCCCAGGTTTTGAGGAGGAGGTAGAATTTCAGGGTTCGCTGTATGCCTACACGACCTGGGCTGACTTGCTCACCCCGACCAAGGCCGAAGTATTAGCCAATTACCAGTCGCCTGCTTACGTGGGGGCAGCCGCGATTACGCGCCGGGCGCTTGGCACAGGCCACTGCACTACCGTGGGTATGTGGGGCAGTCCGGAGCTTAACGCTGTCATCTTTTCGTCCATCTTAAGAACCGCCGCTGTGCCTTTGTTACACTTACCAGACGGCTTAAGGCTGAGCCGCCGTGGCAATATCGACTACCTGCTGAACTTCAACCAGGAGCCTATAACTCTCGATGGTGGGCTCGAGCAAGCGGGTGAGGTCATTGGTCCTCATGAGGTCATACTTTTGCGGCGTTGAATAATCGCTTCAGCGTTTGCCAAGCTTGCCAAGCCGACGGCGAAACTCGGCTGTTCTTTGCCGGTCTTCCTCTATCAAACTCCCGTCTCCAGCCAGTGACTCGACATGATGTCGGAGTTCGTGGGTGAGGGTTTCCCAGATTTGCGCCTCCCAGTCAAACTGTGGACTGTTGCGCGCAATTGCTAAAAAGGAGCCGTAATATAGCGCAATATGCCTGCCCAGACCGGGATTACTGCCTAGAAAAGCCTCCGGCCCGGGGTCCATATACTCCCCTAAGCGAAATACGCCGGGTAAGTCCGGCTCCGGGTGGGCTTGCGGCAGCACGTGCACACCCTGTAGGCCCTTTTTATAGATTTCGGGAATCTCGGCCAGCATCTCTGTGACGGTATCCTGAAACTCCTGATAGGTCATGTTTTTATCCTAGCGCAAGGCCTAAGTTAGCAACGTTGCCGCATCACTTCGGTTTGGGTGCGTCCAAGAAATCGGGGCAGACGGAAGAAAAAGTGCGTAATTCACACAATTCAAGAAAGAGATTTAAAGCTAAGCAAGTCGCTCATAAAAGTAAAGCGAGACCTCGGAGCGTAGCGACGCAAGTTGCTTTATTATGACCCCTTAGTGGGTGTTTGCGTCAAACTGTTCTTGG
>JASBUK010000004.1 GCA_030147925.1 Trueperaceae bacterium | reverse complement strand
CCTTACTGACCGGACCTTGAAAGAGCCCGGTCAGTAAGGTACATCTGCGGTATGTCCAGTACCGCACTAACCAGATTACGAGATGGATACATAGCAGGTCTACTCTCTGGCTTTAGCAGTATCAGAGAGATGATCGCCGCTGGTCTGATGTGCTTCGGGCTGACGCACTGCTGCCGCCTGATGAAAAGCGAGAGCGAGCTGAACGCCTGGCGTAAGCGTCTTGACGATGCTCCCGAGGGAGGCTACCTCGCGGTCGACTTTCTCAAGATCAAGCATGAAGGCGCTCGTATCGAAGGGGTGGATAGACAATTCACCCATCAAGGTGTCGCCTGGGGACAGCGCTTCACGACCAGTTCCCTGGTGTTTGTCGATGGGCAAGACCCCTATATGCTCAGAGCTGACCCGGCACCAAGTGAGCGCATGGCAACAGCAGACTATCCCTACCTGACTGCTAGCGAAGCGATGATGAATGTCGCCGGGGACGTACTTGTCTCAGGTTATGAGCTTAAGGGAGTGCTGGTGGACGCGGAGTTCACCAGCAAACTCACGCTGCGGTCATTGCCGCACTTCCCTACAGGGATTGTTGGTCGCTTCAGAAGCAATACCAAAGTCGTCTATCAGGGGCAACGCCTCCAGGCAAAGGCGCTGGCAGAGCAGTTTAGACCGGGCAAAGCTCGCTACTACAAGCGGCTACGCCTCTACGCTAAACGCCTCAGCGTGCATCTCCCTGATGTCGGGGAGATCGCGCTTATTTTTATCTGGTACGCGCACAAGACCGGTTTTAAACTGAGCGTTCTGGTCAGCACCATCGAGGCCGGCTTGCAAGAACTCATTAAAGCGTATAAGACTCGCTGGGGACTTGAAGTCATGCATCGGACGCTTCGTCAAAACCTTGCCTTGGCTACCTGTCAGTGTTTCGCGCTTCTGGCGCAGCTAAAACACATCGATTGGTGTATCGAGGCGCTTCACCGACTTAGGCGTGAGCGTCAACGTAACCCAACCTTCTCTTGGAAGCAAGCTCAAAAGCTTGCCGCTGAAAAGGCAAAATATGCCTTGGTGACCGAGCAAACTCAGTTAGCAGCCTGACAATGAATGTCTAGGACAAAGGTCGGAGATTATGGAACATTCCTGATAAAAGCATACAAAACAGCAATTCAGCATTAGCCAGATCAGGATTCAGAAAATTGGAGTTTGTTGTTTTTTAATCGCTAATGCTCAAGCTCAGTGTAATACCAAAGTGACGTTTTAATGTCACAAGGTGACATTAAAACCGCTCGTGTTCACGAAGTACCGCGTAGCGCGAGCGTATCCTTAGATGATTCAAACTACGGCACCGTTAGATTGATTTGGTATAAGAGTGCTTTTAAGAGCCTTTTTATCAAACATAGCTTTCAGAATTGGCATAACCCCTCTCGCCTCGCACCTCACTTTGTAGGGCTGCTTTTTAGCAACGCTATTTGTCAGGAGTGTCGCCTTTATTAGGTCGTTGACTTTTAGCCTTCGTCTTCCTCTTCTGGAGGAGGGGATTTTTTTCATCTTCTTCGGTCGGTTCTGCGACTACAGGCGTCCCCGGTAAACCAAGATAGGCCGGACGGGTAAGCAGATATTCCTCAAGCACTACCTTGATAAGCGCTACTGTGGGAATGGCCAGCAAGCCTCCTACCAGCCCAAAAAGGCCAAAACCGGCCAAAATGGCAAGCAGTACCGTCACCGGATGCAGATTGGTAGCCCGGGACAGAATAAGCGGGGATAAAACATTGGCCTCAACCTGATTGGCCGCGACGAAAACCAACACCACAAATAAGGGAGACCAAGGGCTGACGGTAAAGGCCAGTAGTATCGCCGGTACACTCCCGACAATGGGGCCAAGATAAGGAACCAAGTTAAAAATGGCCGCCAAAAAACTGATGGCCAGGGCTAACGGCACACCAATCAGTGTCAGTCCAAGCCAGATGAGCAAACCTACTATTATGGTGATGAGTAGTTGGCCACGCAAATATCCGCCTACGGCCCCATCGGCCTTATAGATGATGTCGTTATAAAAGGGTCGGTATCTCAGCGGTACATAACGCCTGAAGTTGGCGGTAAATTTGGGAAAGTCATAGAGAAAATAGCCACTCGCCAAAACAATCAAAAATATCTGAAACGTAGTCGAGAAAATGGTGGTAACCCCGGCTAAGAGAGATTCACCGGCGGGCAGCAGGTAAGTGCCAGTGTTGCTGATAAGAGCTTGCAAGGCTTCATTTACGCCCTGGGCTGCTTGCGCTAAAAAAGCGGTAATGGTCTCCTCTAACTGCCCAACCGTATCGCTTGGTGTGCCGTTTTCACCGCCAAAACGCTCGGCTAAAAACCCCGGTAAATTTTCCTGCAAACCCGCAAACCAGCTGGCAATACGTTCGATAAAGGGGATGATATTGTCAATCGCCTCGGGAATCAGCGCGACAAAACGCCCGGTTTCCGCCACCACCTGGGTAATAAGCAGCGACCCCAGTAAAAGGAGTAAAAACAGCAAAATATAAACCAACAACACCGCCAACGCCCGACCAATACGAAGCCTCTCAAAAAGCTCGACCAGCGGGTTGAGGATGTAGGCTAGCACAAAACCGATGACAGCAACCTGAAACGCAAAGGCATAACCGCTTCTTAGATTCCATAGTGCATAGCCAATAAAAATAGTGCCAAATACATATGCCAAGGCACGAACCCAGACATTGCGCCAGACAATTTCAATGGCATTGGGGCCCTTAGGCATCAGGGACCTACAAAGAGCGAAGCAGCACGTAGACGTAAATCCTCTTCAGCCATACCCTGACCAAAAAATGTCCCATCTGAAAGCCACAGTTCAAAACGCAAACGGACACCGCTGGTCTTGCCGGCCACACCATCATCGGTGCCAGAGTTGCCAACAAAGCCGATCACTTGGCCACGATAAACTTGCTTGTCTTTAACAACCCCAGGAGCTATCCCCGACAGATGGCCGTAGCGTAGCGTTCTGCCATCATCGAGCTTAAGCCAGATTTGCCGACCCCGCAAAAGATCAAGCTGTTCCTCACTAGCGCCATTAGCAACCGCAGTTAGCAGCTCTTGCCAGGACTCGGGAGTCTGCTCACGATAATCGTTGTCCGCCCGCACCACCGTGCTGTTAGCAGCAGCAACCACGGGAGTACCAAAAGAAACAGGAATGCCTATATCACTGCCATAAAAGTCAAAGCCTTGATTGACCCCCTGTCGGTAGCTACGTTCTGCACCTGGCAAATAAGCCGGATTTTCCGGGATACGGGCGCCTGGAATCGGGAACCATAATCCTTCCGGAGCAACCACCGCCCCCGGGCCGACAGCCGCCTCGCGAATTTGCTTTGTTTCGCTACTAGTTTGAGTTTGTCCCAAACGAAGCTCGCGCAATGCAGAGTTGCTGCGTGAGAGTGCGATGCTTATGCCCACGCTATAAAGCAGCAAAAAAATTAGCAGATACCAACCCGGCTTAATCCTTCTCCAAGGGATGTCCACAAAGGGAGTTTATCATGGCTCAGAGTCATTTAGCCGCCTGAATGCCCCCTCTGGAAAATCCCACTTTCCTCTTTTTACTTTTTACTTTCCACTCTTTATAGAATCCCTTTGGAGATGGTTAGAGCGGATCAATCAGCGAAACTACCTGCAAACCCGGCATATCTACCGCGGGCCGCACCAGAAATTCGATGCGCAGGCTATTGGGTTTTTTAGCAAAGACCTCTATGACCTCACCCACCAAAATACCCCGGGGGAAAAGGCCCCCACGGCTACTGGTCTCGATTTCATCACCGACCCGGACAGGGTCATTTTCGTAGTAATTAACCACCCGGATGAGGCCACCGAGTTCTCCCCGGGCGATGCCTTGTCCGCCACGACCGCGTACCGTCACGCCAATTCGCGACTCCGGATCGGTAACGGCGCGTACAACGGCGCTGCGTGGCGTGATCTCGGTAACCAGCCCTACTAAGCCTTCGGGGACAGTCACCGGCATGTTTTCACGAACTCCCCTGGAACTACCCCTACCCAGGGTGATTCGCGCCAGTATAGGACTTGGATCGACTCCTGTTACCGGGGCTGTAGCCACCACCGCCGGAGACTGAAATTCTTGCACCCTTAGGGCCTGTGAGTAACGCTCTAAGTCAAGCTCGAGCCGACGATTGGTCTCTTTTAAATCGGCTAGTTCTTGCTCGAGCTCTAAAACTTCCGCCCGAAATTCCCGCCGATCCACCATGCTTTCGATTGCCTCCCGCAAATTCAGGCTGGCTCTAAACAACAATTGGTGTGGCAAGGCCACGGCACTGCTTAGCGACACGGGCGCTATGCCGATAAAGGCAGTCATTATAAAAGTTAAAAGCCCTAAGGCCAAAAAGGTGTACCAGGCTTTTAATAAGCTAGACAAGTTCAACTCCCAGACTTTTGGCGGCCTCAATAACATTGGCCAAACTCAGGCCTACGATATTAAAGTAACAACCACAAATCTCCTTGACAATGGTGGCGCCATAGCCCTGAATGGCGTAGCCTCCCGCCTTGTCAAGCCCCTCGCCGGTTGACACATACCAGTCAATCTCTGCTTCACTCAGGCTACGAAAGCGAACATCACTGCGCACAACTTTAAGCAGTGAGCGCTTACCCAGCCTAAGCGCATGTCCGGTATGTACCTGATGGCTATTCCCGGACAAACGCCGGATAAAGTCATGGTTTTGCTCGGCATTTACAGGCTTGGCCAATACCTCACCGTCAACAGTCACAATGGTATCCGCCGCAATTACCAGCGCATCCGGATAATTATCCGCCACCACAGCGGCCTTTTGCGCACTTAGGCGCTTTACCAAAGCCTCCGGGCTTTCACCAGCCAAGGCCGACTCATCTATATCCGCGGGAATCACTTCAAAATCTACATCTATAGAGCGCAGCAAGTCCTGTCGGCGTGGAGAAGTACTGGCCAAAATCACGCGCATGATTCGCCTGCACAATCAGGGATAGCTATTGTTAATAAGACAAAAATCATCTCCCTAGTTTAACGCCTGTAATTTAACGGCGGAGCCTCTTCGCTGGATTTAATTGAGGTTTAACCCTGCTATACGGGAAGGGTGAGGCGTTGATCCTAGCACCGTCTTTGGCTAAAGAAGATAGTTTTGTGTCAAAAAACGAGTTGTGAGCATCTTGCGATCTAACAGCTTACCCCTCACAGCTAACAGCTCACTTTGTAGAGCTGCTTTTTAGAAACTCTATAAATCATCGGCGTGGCCAGGAAATTTGCTGTAAACTGCTCTCATGAAAAAAGTTCTCACAGTTGGTGATGCCGCGCCGACCTTTAGTCGCCCCTCAACTCACGGAGAAAAACGCCTCAGTGACTATGCCGGTCAGTGGCTGGTTCTCTATTTCTACCCTAAAGATCACACACCCGGCTGCACTACCGAAGCCTGCGACTTTCGTGATATGCTGCCCGGTATGAATGCAGCTGTCTTGGGCATTTCGCCAGACAGCTTGAGCTCTCACGAAAAATTCAGCACCGACTATCAGCTCCCCTTCCCTCTTATTGCCGACGAAGATCATCAATTGGCAGAAAGCTACGGCGCCTGGGGAGAGAAGAAAAACTATGGCAAAACATATCAGGGGCTTATCCGCTCTACCTTTATCATCAATCCGGAGGGCAAAATTGCCGCGGCCATGTATAACGTAAAAGCCACAGGCCATGCAGAGCGCGTACGCAAAGAGCTAAGCGAGTTGCAAGCGCAAATATGAATGCCATCGAACAGCTTAAGCAAGAGGCCGCCTTAAAAGCTGTCGAGTACCTAAAAAGCGGCATGACCATAGGCCTGGGTACCGGCAGCACCGCCAAATACGCCATAGAAGCACTGGGCCAAAAACTCAGCAGCGGAGGCTTAGAGCGCATCTCAGCTGTACCTACCTCGGAAGCGACTGCCGAGTTGGCCCGCCGCGCCCAAATCCCCTTGGTGGAGTTAAGTGGCTCCGGCGTCGATATTGCCATAGATGGGATGGATGAAATCACTGAAAACCTCGATGCCATTAAGGGCAATGGTGGGGCGCTTACCCGAGAAAAGATTGTCGCGGCCAGAGCCAGAACCTTCATTTTAATTGGTGACGAACGCAAACAGGTACAACGTTTGGGTGCCAATCCCGTACCCGTGGAAGTTGTGCCTTTTGGCTGGAGGGCCACTTTAGCTGACCTCGTCTCGCTTGGTTGCGAGGCGATCCCACGCCGACAAGACAGCAGCGCGGAAGCGCCCTTTTTCATCAGTGATAACGGTAACTACATTTTGGATTGCCAGTTTTCACGACAATTTTCACCTTATGCTATTGCCGCAGAGATGCTGGCCATCCCCGGTGTAGTCGAACACGGGCTATTCCTCGGCATGGCTAAGCTTGCCTATATTGCCACTCATAAGGGCGTGCTCGAGCTCTCGCGCTAAACCATGATTAAAGCCGTCGGCATCGATATAATCGAACTGGCCCGCATTGAAAATATTTGGAACCTTCACCGGGATCGCTTCTTAGAGCGCCATTTCAGCCCCGAAGAACTGGCTTACTGTCTCAAGAAAAAAAGCCCTGTGCCCAGCCTAGCGGCACGTTTTGCCGCTAAAGAGGCTTTTCAGAAGTGCTGGCCTAAGGCGCATGGTTGGAAAGATGTCTGGGTGGTGATAAATGGCGTCAAACCGGAATTGGCCTTTTGTGCAGAAATCGAGCGCTCGCTGCAAGAGCAAAGGCTCAAAGCGCATTTAAGCCTCAGTCACAGCCGGGAAAGCGCGGCGGCAGTGGTGGTGCTCGAGCAGCTATAGATATTTAATAAGCGGCCTCTAAAATCTCGGGCAGTCTATTGGGCAGCTTCTCCATCACCAGATCAAAAGCCAGTTGCGCCTCGCGCGGGCTGGCGGTGTTGCCCGATAAAAGCATATTAAACTCATCATAAGTTATCGGTGGATTGGGCAAAATTTGCAATAGCGGCAAAGCCAGCCTCATAAGCACCAGCGGAACCGGCAGCAAAGGTTTTTTGCTCGACATAGCCTCGCGCATCAGCAGCAAAAGCTCTCGAAGACTGTATTCGCTGGGGCCAACCAAATCATAGTGTTCACCGATAGTAGCGGGCGAATCCAGCGATTGGGCAAAGGCTCGAGCCACATCACCTACCCAAACAGGCCGGAAAAGAAAATGTCCGTCGCCAATTTGCGGTATAACCGGCCCTGAACCAACCAAATTCTTCAAGACTCGGCCAAAAAAATTATCACCTTTACCAAAGATAAGGCTAGGACGATGGATGGTCCAATGCAAACCCGAGCGTCTGACGATCTCCTCGGCTCGAGCCTTGCTGTCAAAATAGTGACTCTCACTTCCCTTTTGGGCGCCCAAGGCACTCATGTGTACAAAACGCTCGACCCCGGCAATGCCGGCTGCTGTTACCACATTGCGCGTACCTTCTATATGCACCTGTTTAAAAGTGGCCTGACCCCGCTCACGGATGATGCCCACCAGATGAATGACCGCTTCGACCTGAGACATCACGGCGGCGAGGCTACCATCATTAACAATGTCACCTTTTATGCCACGTGCCCCCTCCACCGCTTCACCACGACGAGACAGAGCCATCACCTGATGCCCCTGCCGCAAAAGATGGGCCGTTACATGACGTCCGACAAAACCACTTGCACCCGTTACCAGTACTCTCATGGCAAATCCTCAAAAAATAGCCTCAGGTTTTAACCTGAGGCCAGTCTAGGCTTTTTATTAAGCTAAAAACCGTTAGCTATGTCATTTAGGGCCTCGGGCGAGAGCAGCACAATAGTTCGATAACCCGAAGCTATCACGCCCTCAAGACGCAATTCGGTAATGATTTTAGAAACGCTTTCCCGCGTGCTGGCCGTGCCTTCGGCAATAAGTTCGTGGGTGGCCGCTACGGTGGGATGGCCCTCGTCGTTTTCATAAGCCAGGGGTGTCTGGGCGAGTTGTAGCAAATAGCGGGCAATGCGCTCTCTAAGGTCGCCGGTTTGCAGATGATACTCATAGTCCATAAGGCGTTGCAGCTGCCAAGACAGGGATTGCGTGATGGTCATTAAGTCCGCCTGGTTGATCAAATTGGGATCGATGGCTTCGATTTGCGCGCTGGTCAACGCCTCGGCAATTTCTTCGCGTTCGCTGTTAAGCAGGGCGTCTTCGCCAAAGAAGTCTCCGGGTACCACATGACGAACGGTGAGAATCCGCCCTTCGGGCGTCATTCGGGTAATACGAACCAGGCCGTCACGTACCCGAAAAATCGACTGTGCCGGATCGCCGTTATGATAAAGCGTTTGCTTGCGCTGAAACTTTATGGTCTGACTGGGAGCCTCAAGATTGGTCATATCCGAATTGTTAATATCCTGCGGATTATTCATTTTGCCTCCTCATAACAATCTTTTTGCTTTTCAAAGCGAGAATCTAAGGGTCTATGGGCCTAATAAAACTCACGCGCTTAATGCCATTTGCTTCTCTAGCTGCTGAAACCGTTCCAGGGCTGCTCTTGTTTCCTGCGCCAAGTAAACGCCACCTAAACTTGCCGCCAGTTCGGGTTGGGCATCGAAAGCCGCTCCCCCAAAAGCCAGAATTGGCGCCATATCCACTAAATGCTCTCTTTGTTCTAAGAGTGCCTCAACTGCCTGCTTGGTAGAAGCAGAAATCATCACGGCGGTGGGTTTTACCGATCTTGCCGTAATGCTTAAGTCTTCTAGCGGCGTATTAGCCCCTAAGAAATAAACCTGGTAAGCGGCGCGGCGCAACATCACCGCCAATATGAGTGGGCCGAGTTCGTGTTGTTCTAAGGGCGCACAGGCAATTATCACCGCAGGGGCAGACTGATTGCTGGCGGCTAAGTTGAGCAGCGAACGCAAACGCCCCTGCACATATTGGCTGGCAAAATGTTCAGTACTCACGCCTATAAGCCCGTCATGCCACTGCTGACCTATATCGATCATGCTCTTTTGCAAGAGCTCGAGCATCACTGCTTCAACCGGGTGCAGCGCATGGGCTTCACTTAAAATACAGTCGGCCTGGGCTTCATCCAGATTAACCAGGGCGTCTATCAGCTCACTGCTCATATCACTAAGCGACCTTGGGCCTGGCGGCGTGGGTTTTAGCTGTTTGACCAATTCTGCAGCGCGAGAAGCGGGAACGCCTTCGGCAATGTATTTCTTCATCGCCTCGATGGCGTGCAAATCATCATCGCTATAAAGACGATAACCAGAAGGCGAACGCTCCGGACGAGGGAAATCGTAGCGTCTTTCCCATTGCCGCAAGGTGCTGGCTGCTATCTTGCTGCGTTCTTCGACTTCATTAACTGTGTATTTACCCTTAGACACTTTCTAAATCCTTCCAATGTCTGTACAATATTTGTATAACCTTTGTTTATTATAGATAAAGCTTTGTATAATGTCAAGTAAAAAGTGGTCAGTTCACTACGGGGACAAAAGCTGAAGACAATTGCTCAAGGGTAGTCTAGCAGGCTTATCGGGCGTAGCGAGGATAGCTGTTGTTAAGTAAGCCAAGCCTCTTTTAAAGAAACTGACGGGTAGATAGCCGTGATTTTTAAG
>JASBUK010000003.1 GCA_030147925.1 Trueperaceae bacterium | reverse complement strand
CGAGTTGTGAGAGCGTATCACTGATAATGCAGTAAGCCGTTACAATAAAGCTGTCGTCCATAGGGATTCCTCCAAACTTGATGTCAATCAACACCAGTTTGAACGGTCATCCCTATGGATGGCAACTAGCAATTACGGTATTAACTATCTCAAGCTAAGGCAAGAACAGCGGGCTCGAGCAAGCCAGCTAAGCGAGGAAAGCTCTTTGCGGGTCTCCTAGAGCCGGAAAACTTCAATGAGACCTGAGTTTTTGTCAAAAATAGCGTAGCTGGCTAAAGACAGACCATCACGCGGCTGCCCCACCGAACCCGGATTGAGAAAGATGCTCGAGCCCGCCGGGAGTTCAAACTGGCTATGCGCTTGGCGAAAGTTCAAGCTGCGCCAGGGACGGCTGGCCGCCGGTGTGTGTATAAAGGCCGAAGCGACATGGGTATGGCCAAAAAAATAAAGCGGCCTTTGCATATAAGACAGATTGGCTCGAGCCACGGGAATGCTGATGAGATATTCCCAGGGGCGACGCAAGGCCCCATGTACCGCCCCCCAATTTTCATCCAAGTGTTGTTCAGGCCAGTTCTGCACAAAACTACGGCTGCTGGCCGAAAGTTCTTTGGCATGTAGCACAGTTGCTCGCATGGCCGGACCAAGCTCGGCAGGGGTTTTACCTCGCCACAAAGCCAAGGCTAACGCTTCGTGATTGCCCTTTAGGGCGACATAGGGCTTAAGAGCCAATAGCTTTTGCACAACCGCCTCGGGCTGCTGGCCATAACCCAGAGCATCGCCCAAAAAGACAAGCTTGTCCCAACCCCACCGCGCCGCATCTTCAAACACTTTGTCAAGGGCAAGTTCGTTGGCATGGATATCACTGAGAACAAGATAGCGCATGGTCAAAAACGAGATTAACAAAATTCTGCACCCCCGCCTTAATTGCACGTAAGTTTTGTGCTGTTTTTGTTAAAACCCAACTTGACAATACCCCCTCCCCTACCTATACTCTCAAAGGATGGTTTCTCGGCAGGACGCAACCCTTAATTTAGCCAGCCTGATAAAACACAGCCTCGAAGCAGGTGGTGAAGTTTCGGGCTCTGGCTTGCTGCTACCCAGTGACGCGCAACTTGCCGAAGATGGTCTTAGGCTGGCAGCCCCGCTAAACTGGGAGCTTAGCGTTCGCACTACCGGCGGCGATGACGACTACTTGCTAAGCGGCAATGTCTCCGGCACCGCCATCATGGAGTGCCGTCGCTGCCTGACCGATGTAAAAACCAAGGTGAGAGCTGAGCTGATCTACTCGATGTCTTACCAGCCTGGCAGCAAAGAACTCAAGCTGGTAGAAACCGGTGAAGACGACGAAGACCGCCTGGTTTTCGGACAGCCGGAAGTGGATTTTGCACCGCTACTAAGACAGATTTTTGCCATAGAATTGCCGGCAACCGTCCTGTGCCAAGAATCCTGCAAAGGCTTATCTTTAGATGGAGTTAACCTAAACGAGTTTCCCGAACACAAAGCTCCAGCGACAGACAATAACGCTGATAAAGATAAGCCCCCTTTTGCAGCACTTAAGGATTTTAAGCTTTAATTAAGCAAGACACGAGCTAAAAGGAGTTTGACAATGGCAAAGCACCCCGTACCCAAAAAGAAAACCTCCCGCGCCAGCCGCGACGCCCGGCGCAGCCATCACGCCCTTAGCGCCCCCACCTTGGTGGCCTGTCCGCAGTGCAAGGAAATGAAACCGCCCCATGTGGTTTGTCCGCATTGTGGCAGCTATGGCGGCAAACAGGTCTTAGACGTCGAGGCGTAAGCCTTTTTCGCACAAACTGTTTTAATTTGCTTAAAATGAGGCTGCACGAAGCAGTCTTATTCTTTTACTCATGCGTCGAGGCTGCTTTTTTTCGTGACAGCTAAGTCGCGTGCGAAATATCCCTGCTAGCATCTGTCCGCCACAAACCCTAGTGCGACGGACAACGTGTTCAAATAAAGGCTGAATTAGAATTAAGAGTCAATGAGGACGAAAAGTAGCACAGAGTGGACGTGATGGCGTGATGATTCCCACAACCCAGCCAGGCAAAGTGCGTGCAGGTATAACGGCACTGGGTGCCTATGCTCCCAATAAAATTCTCAGCAATCATGATCTGGAAAAGATCATGGAAACTAGTGACGAGTGGATTGTCACTCGCACCGGTATCAAAAGGCGGCACATAGCCGACGACGACGAGTTCACTTCACATCTGGCTATTAAGAGCGTCGAGGACTTAGTCAAGCGACATGGCCGGGACAGTCTTGAGGGGGTGGATATGGTGATCGTCGCCACCAACACCCCCGATGCTCTTTTTCCCGCCACCGCTGCTTTGGTGCAGGATCACTTCGGTCTAAAAGCCGGGGCGTTTGATCTGCTGGCGGCCTGTCCCGGCTGGCTCTATGCCCTGTCCATAGCCAAAGCTTATGTCGAATCGGGCCTATGTCAAAAGGTGCTTGCCATCGGCGCTGAGGCGCTTACCAAGATAGTTGATTGGGATGACCGCGCCACAGCGGTTTTGTTTGGCGATGGCGCCGGCGGCGCCATCATCGAGGCGGTTCCCGAACCCTACGGCCTTAAGTCTGTGGTTTTGGGCGCGGACGGCTCGGGGGCACAGCACCTGCACCGACGCTCTGTTGGCAGATGCCTGCCCAATGGTGAACCTTTGGCCGAACATCTTTATATGAATGGTCGCGAGGTCTTTAAATTTGCCGTGCGAGTAATGAATACGGCGACGATTGAAGCTGTCGAAAAAGCAGGTTTGCACAGCGATGATATTTCACTGTTTGTACCTCACCAGGCCAACTTGCGCATCATCGAAGCGGCCCGGCAACGCTTAGAATTGCCGCCTGAGCGCGTAGTGGTCACGGTGGACGAATACGGCAACAACTCCACCGCCAGCATTCCTCTGGCTCTTAAGCACGCGCTCGACAGTGGCCGTATTGCCGATGGTGACCAGCTCTTACTCGTTTCTTTCGGTGCCGGTCTGACCTGGGCGGCCAGCGTGCTGACCTGGGGAGGTGCCAAGACGTGATTGCCGCGCTCTTCCCGTGGCAGGGCTCGCAAATTGTCGGCATGGCCCAAGATTTTTATGAGCAGAGTCCTGCTGCTAAACGGGTCTTAGATGAGGCCGAGGCCGCACTGCCAGGCTTGCTAAAAATCATGTGGCAAGGCCCCGAGAACGTTCTTAAGCTGACGGCCAATCAGCAACCCGCACTAGTAGCGGCGGGGGCGGCTGCCTTTGCCGCTTATCGTGAGGCCGGTGGCAAGCTACCGCAATATGCCGCCGGGCATAGTCTGGGTGAATTCACCGCACACGTAGCAGCAGGCTCTTTGACTGTGCAGCAAGCGGTGCGCTTGGTACACAAACGCGGTAGCTATATGCAAGCAGCGGTTCCGCAGGGAGCAGGGGCTATGGCCGCAGTTATGCGGCTCGAGCCCAGACTTATTAAGACCATCTGCGACAACAGCCCCGGTGTGGTGGAAGTGGCAAATTACAACGGCGCTGGTCAGACCGTCATCTCGGGAGAAGCGGCGGCTGTCGCTGCGGCTACCGAGAAGCTAAAGGCCGAAGGAGCCCGGGTTATTCCGTTAAAAGTATCCGCACCCTTTCATTGCAGCCTCATGCAACCCGCCGCCAACAAACTAGCCGCTGATCTTAGCGCCGTCAGTTTTGCGCCTTTAAGCTTTCCTATTATCAGCAACGTCACCGCTGATCTGCTCACCGATGTCAGCAAAGCCCCCAAACTGCTAGAAACACAAGTCACGCACTCCGTACGCTGGACCGAAATTATGCAGAAATTTCATGAGCTGGGTGTTACGCAATACCTGGAATTCGGCGTCGGGCAGGTTCTCAGCGGTCTGGTTAAACGCAACCTCAAAAACGCCGACGCCAAAAGCATCACCGACATGACAACCCTGGAGGCAAGCTTATGAGCGATGGTAAAAAGATAGCCTTAGTGACCGGCTCGAGCCGGGGTTTGGGTCGCGCCATGGCGCTCGAGCTAGCTCACAGGGGCTACCACGTGGCCGTGCATTATGCCCGCTCAGCCGAGCCAGCCGAACAGCTTGCTGCCAGTATTAATAAAGCGGGTTCGTTAGCGACGGTCTTTAAAGCCGATATCTCCCAGGCCGAAGCTTGCCAGAACTTGATCAAGACAGTCAGCAAAGAACTGGGCAATATCGACGTGCTGGTCAACAACGCCGGTATTACCAAAGACGGTTTGGCCTTGCGCATGCGTGACAGTGACTGGACCAGCGTGCTGGACACCGATCTGTCAAGCGCCTTTTATCTGTCCAAAGCGGCGCTGCGCGGCATGCTTGCCAACAAATGGGGACGCATTATCAATATCTCCTCGGTAGTTGGCATCATGGGTAATGTCGGGCAAGCCAATTACGTCACCGCCAAAGCCGGGCTCATTGGTCTTACTAAGGCTCTGGCCAAGGAATATGGCGGCAAAGGTATCACCGTAAACGCCGTGGCCCCCGGTTTTATCGAGTCAGACATGACGGCACAACTGCCCGAAGAGCTGAAAAGCAGCTATCTGGCACAGATTCCCGCCGGGCGCTTTGGTACAGCCGAAGAGCTCGCTAAAACCGTGGCCTTTTTAGCCAGCGATGATGCCAGCTATATCAACGGTCAAACCATCACGGTTGACGGTGGCATGGTGATGTCCTAAGATGCAGGTCGTTTGACTCACACCAGCAAGCCAGCTAGCTTTGGTGATAGAATCCCTGAGAATTATGCAAAAACCCTTTAACCAAACTGTTAAACTAAGCCTTTAAGGAGGGAAATTATGGATGAAGCTGCAATTTTTGACAAGATTAAGGATGTCGTTGCCGATAAACTCGACGCCGACCCCGGCGACATTAAAGCAGAGGCCTCGTTCGTTGATGATCTGGGCGCCGATTCACTTGATGTAGTCGAACTGATCATGGGTCTCGAAGATGAGTTTGGCATCGAAATCAGTGATGAAGAAGCCGAAGGCATCCGCACGGTTGGTGATGCCGTTGCCTTCATCGCCAAGCAGTAGTAAGCCTGTCCACACCGGGATCACTATCCCAGTATTGTTTTTTAGCCGCCGCATAAAGCTTAGGTGGTTCACCAGGATGGCAGTAAGCACACTATGAAGCGAGTCGTAGTTACCGGCCTTGGCCCCGTGACCCCTATTGGGGTTGGCGCAGAGGCATTTTTAAAAGCACAGCAAGAAGCCAAAAACGGCATCCGTCATATCAGCCTGTTCGATGCCAGCGATTTGAGCGTCAAAATCGCCGGTGAAGTGGATATCGATGTTTCGAACCATATAGAGCGCAAAGAAGCCAAGCGCCTTGATCGCTATGTCCATCTGGCCCTAATCGGAGCCGAGCTGGCCTTAGAAGACGCAGGACTAAGCCCCGAAGATATAGCCGGCGAGCACACTGGCACCTGCATTGGCAGTGGTATCGGTGGGCTGGGCACCTGGGAAGAACAGGCCAAACAGCGCTTTGATCGCGGCGCTATGCGCATGAGCCCTTTCTTTATCCCCATGCTTATAGCCAACATGGCCAGCGGCCATGTAGCTATGCGCTACGGCCTACTGGGGCCCAGCAGCACCGTGGTCACCGCCTGCGCCACCGGCTCGGGCGCTATTGGCGACGCCTTTAGAATCATTCAGCGTGGCGAAGCCGACATCATGCTTACCGGCGGTAGCGAAGCCTGCGTCACCCCGATGGGCATAGGTGGTTTTGCCGTCATGAAGGCATTATCAACCCGAAATGACAGCCCCGAGACCGCCAGTCGTCCCTTTACCGCCTCGCGCGACGGTTTTGTTGCCGGCGAAGGCGCGGGCATCTTGGTTTTAGAGGAATACGAGCACGCCAAAAAGCGTGGCGCTCCTATCTATGCCGAAGTAGTGGGCTACGCCACCAGCGCAGATGCCCATCACATCACCGCTCCGGCTCCCGGTGGCACGGGCGCCATCAGGTGTATTAATTGGGCGCTTAAATCTGCAGGCTTAAACGCCGAGCAGCTTGGCTATATCAATGCCCACGGCACCAGCACACCGGCCAACGACCTAAACGAAACGCTGGCTTTTAAGGCGGTTTTTGGTAGCGCGGACAAAGTTCCACCGGTTTCAAGCACCAAATCAATGACCGGGCACACCCTGGGTGCTGCTGGCGGTATTGAGGCCATAGCCAGTGTGCAAGCGCTAGCCTCGGGTGTTTTGCCCCCTACGCGCAACTACCTTGACCCGGACCCAGAACTCGATCTTGATTACATCCCCAACGAAGCACGTGAGCAAGTTGTCGATTATGTACTTTCGACCAATTTTGCCTTTGGCGGCCAAAATGCTGCCCTGGTTTTTAAGCGCGTATAGCCCAGCGCACAAATTTCAAAACGTTACGGCCAGCTTTGCTGGCTGTTTTTTTGTTTGGCAAGAAAGCGAACGGGTAAATCTTTGTCCTGAGCGGCGCTATGGTTGGTACAATCAAGACTCCTGACTCGGCTAAGCTTGAAAAGTATGAACATAACTGTTTTAGGAGCAGGCTTAATAGGCCGGGCCATCATTCAGGATTTAGCCAGGGACGAACGATTCCAATTAACGGCCATTGACATAAACCAGAAGCTTTTAAACGAAATAAGAGTCAGCACTGCTGTAAAAACAATACAGGCCGACCTTGGGGAAAGCGGTGCTGTGGCAAGGCTTGTCCAAGACGCCGAACTAGTGGTTTGTGCGGTCCCCGGCTTTATGGGCTTTGAAACGCTCAAAAAGGTCATTGAGGCTAAGAAAAACGTCGTGGATATTTCCTTTTTTGCCGAAGACGCCTTTTTACTGGATGACTTGGCCAAAGCTAATGACGTTACAGCCGTGGTTGACTGCGGTGTTGCTCCTGGTTTGTGCAATATCTTAGCGGGGCATATAGATGCTGAGTTAGCAGGGCTCGAGCGCTATCTTTGTTATGTGGGCGGCTTACCCCGTGAGCGAAACTGGCCCTATGAATACAAGGTGGTGTTCTCGCCGGTAGACGTGCTCGAAGAGTATACGCGCCCTGCCCGCATCGTAGAATACGGCCAGGAAATAAGTAAACCCGCTTTGAGCGGGCTCGAGCTGCTTGATTTTCCCGGCATTGGCAGCTTAGAGGCCTTTAATACCGACGGGCTGCGCTCACTGCTAAAAACCATAAAAGCCCCGTTTATGAAAGAAAAGACGCTGCGGTATCCGGGCCACGCCGAACTCATGCGAGTATTCCGGGAAAGTGGGTTTTTTAGTCATCAAACTCTAACAATCAACGGCCAGACCGTTAAGCCCCTCGAACTTAGCTCGAAACTTCTTTTCAAGCAGTGGCAGCTTAAACCGGGTGAAGAAGACCTCACCATTATGAGGGTGATAATGGAAGGGAAAAAAGACGGTCAACGCTACCGTTATACCTACGAGCTGTTAGACCACTACGATAAAGCCAGCCAAACCACCTCCATGGCGCGCACCACCGGCTATACTTGTTCTTTAGTGGCGCGGCAACTGGCCGCCGCTATGATTGCTCAAAAAGGCATCGTCCCGCCAGAATATATAGGCCGCTCCCAGACCTGTTATGAGCATCTTTTAAGCGGCTACGAACAAAGAGACATCCAGCTTAGCGAAACGATGTCAAGACTCTAAAACAAGTTGGGCCTCGGAGAAACCGGAACCCACTTGCCAAAATTGACTGTTTATGACCCTAGACAAATCTGGGGGCAACGTAAACGATGAGCAGCACAAAAATCCACACTACATCCACCAAGTGCCAATAAGCCACCGGAACTTCGACGCCGTTGTGCAGCTTGGGCGTGAAATGTCCTCTAAGACCGCGCACAAAGGCAATCAGGAACATGATGACCCCGACGATGACATGCAGCGCATGCAGACCGGTGATAGTAAAGAAGGCTGATAAGTAGAGGTTCTGCGCGGGGTCTTCGTTAATTAGCAGAGCACGCCATTCTATGCCGGTTACGGCCAAAAAGACGGTTGCTAAGCCAAGTGTGGCGCCTAAAAGCCCTAAGAAGGTCTTGCGCCGGTTGTGAGCTAAGCCGTGGTGGGCAAAGTGCGCGGTAAACGAGCTCGAGACCAAGAACAGGGTGTTGAGCAGCGCCAGTTGGATACTGGGCATCTCCTCCGGAAAAACCATCCGTCCTGTTAGCAGCAAATAGAAATAACCCGAGAACAGTATCAAAAAGAGCGAGGCTTCCGAACCCAAAAACCAGTAGGTGCCGAGCATGCCGTTATTTATCTTGCTGCGGTTGTGATGTGCGACTTCAAGCTCTATCTCGTCACTTTCAAAGGCCGGTTCCATAGCCCAGGTGACCACTGCATATAGGGCAATGGCCAAACCCGCCCATAACAGCGGCCCTTTTAGTACCAAACCGGCTAAAAAGACGGTTAGACCTAAACTGGCGACAAAGGGCCACAAACTGGCATTGGGTAAATGTATCTGGGAGGGCTCGAGCTTCTTTATATCCTTACCTGGCCACAGCCCTAGCTTTTTCCAGCCATAAAGGGGGCGCTCGCTCTTAAACTCCGTGGGCAATTCCACGTCAAAGTTGTGCTCTGCCGGTGGGCTTGCGGTCGCCCATTCCAGCGTATAACCATCCCAGGGGTTGGCCCCGGCGGTCTTGGGACCGCGTAAGCTGATCACAATGTTGTAAACAAAGAGCAAGAAACCGGCAGCTAACATCAGCGAGCCAATCGAGGAGATCATATTCCAGACCTCCCAACCAAGCCCTGCTTGATAGGTGTAAATGCGGCGGGGCATGCCCAAAAGTCCCAATACGTACTGGGGCATATAAGTTACGTTAAAACCCACAAACCACAGCCAGAACAACCACTTGCCCAGCCGCTCATTCAAAAAGCGTCCACTCATCTTGGGAAACCAGTAAAAGATACCAGCCATGACAATAAAGATGCTGCCGCCGATAAGCACATTGTGAAAATGCGCTACCACCCAGTAAGAATCCTGCATCTGCCAGTCAAAGGGCACCACCGCCAGCGCCACCCCGGTAATACCACCGATGGTAAAGAGAAAGATAAAACCCAGGGTCATCATCATGGCGGTGTTAAAGGTGAGCTTGCCTCGCCAGATGGTCGCCAGCCAGTTAAAAATCTTGACCCCGGTCGGTACGGCCACCAGCATGGTGGTAAAGGCAAAGATCGAGTTTAGCAGCGGGCTGCCCATAGCGGTAAACATGTGATGCGCCCACACCAAAAAGCTCACAAAGGCAATACCCATGGTGGCTCCGGCCAGCGCGGTGTAACCAAAGATTGGCTTGCGGCTAAAGGTCGGCAGGATTTCCGAAACAATGCCAAACCAGGGCAAGACCATGATATAAACCGCCGGGTGCGAGTAAAACCAGAACAGGTGCTGGTACAAGATCGGATCGCCACCAATAGCGGGGTTGTACCAACTGATGCCCACCACCCGGTCAAGATAGGTGAGCATGGTGGCCGCCGTGATACCGGGTGTGGCCAAAACCGTTAAAAAGGAGGTGGCCAAAAGCGCCCAACCAAACATGGGGAACTGCCGCCAGCCCATCCCCGGCGCACGCAGGTTGATGGATGTGGCGATAAAATTGACCCCGCCAAAAATCGACGAAAAACCAATGAGCTGCAACCCTAAAATCCAGGTGTCCATGCCCGCACTCGGCTGATATTCACTATTTGAAAACGGGAAATAAGCCACCCAGCCGCCTTCGATGATGCCGCCAAAGAGTGGCGAGGCGTAAATAAGCAAGCCACCAAAAAGGTACATCCAGTAGCCAAAGGCATTCATACGCGGCAAGGCCATATCGCGCGCACCAATCATCAGCGGCAGAAGGTAATTGCCAAAGCCTACGGCAATGGGAATGATAAAGAGAAACTGCATGGTGCTGCCGTGCAAAGAGAGAATTTGATTGTAAAAGTCCCCGACCAGCACATTCATACCGGGCCGCGAAAGTTGCAAGCGGATGAGCAGTGCCTCGATCCCGCCTATGGCAAAAAAGACAAAACTCGTGACGATATACATGATGCCAATCTTCTTGTGATCGACGGTGGTTAGGAGGTCAAGCCACCAAGGCTTTGCTTTGGCCCCAGAGCTGGTGCCGACGGTGATACTGCTCATTGATTAACTCCCTGATAGCTGGTTTCTAAAGTTTCCGTATCGTCACGGGTGTCGCTGCTTGACGCCCCAATCATGTCCTCTAAGTCAACGCCTGGCAACCTCAAACCCTCAAGATAAGCGGCCAGAGCCTCCGCCTCTTGTTGACTAAGCCCTAAATTGGGCATGAGCACCCCGGGCTTGACCGTATCGGTAAACCTGAGCCAACGCACCATGTTCTCACGGTTGTTTTCTAGTGTGCCCGCCGCAATAGTGGTGCGGCTGCCGATATAGCTCAGGTCAGGCCCTGTCCGGTTATAGGTGTTAAGGCCATTTACCGCATGACAACCCACACAGCCCTTGCTGCTAAACAGTTGCTGTCCCTCGAGAGCGAGTGTTTCGCTCGGCGCAGCAGGTGGCTGCTTAGAAGCCGCTACCCAGGCGTCATATTCGGCTGGCGCCAAAACCAGGACGCGTAGCCGCATATTGGCGTGAGAGGCACCGCAGAGTTCCGCGCACTGCCCGTAAAATATGCCCTCTTCTTCGGGGGTAAACCACATCGTGCGCGGTTCACCAGGAACCAGATCGGTCTTGCCGGCTAGTTGCGGCACCCAAAAGCTGTGGATGACATCTTTGGAAGACAAATTGAGCTTGACCGGACGACCTGCGGGCAGCACCAGTTCGTTGGCGGTGATTATGCCCTCGTCAGGGTAGCTCATTTCCCACCAGAACTGCTGACCCAAAACATCAACCTCCAACGCGTCTTTGGGTGAGGCAAAACCATCAAGACGGTAAATAGAGCCGATAGTCAGCACTAATAGCACTCCCAAAATAAGCAAAGGCAGCACCGTCCAGGTTATCTCGAGCCCTAAATGACCGTGAATCTGCGGCGGTTCTTCGGTCATATTGCGCTCGCGATAACCCCGGATAATGGCCGCCCCCAGAAAAACCACCACCACCAGGAGCACAAAAACGCTAAAACCCATCACCCACCAAAACAGCCCGGCAATCTCACGGGCATTGGGTGAGGCGGTATCGAGCATATTGGGGACGGGCAAACGCTGTGCCAGCGTCAATGCCGTTAGCAACAAGATAAACAGCGACAAAAATATACGACTAAACTGTTTCTTCACAACCACTCCCTCACTCGCTTAAATAACTGGATAAAAAGGCGGTATGCCACAAACTATGGAGCACGATATTATTAAGTACGTAATTAGCGCCATTTGTCAATTTCAATGCATACAATTTGGGATGTCTTCGACAAAAATAATATCGAGCGTCATGCTCAAAAACCCAGTGTCAGGTAGGAAATAGAGTATTTATAGAACCTTAAGGCGGTGGCTAACGCCCTCGACTTACAAGTGCTATATTCAGACGTCTACTTTCTTAGCACAACTGAGTTTCGTTCCTGGTATTGACAATTTATCCTCTCACCCACCGCAATAGGTATAACATTCCAAACAGCAATAAAACTTATACAACATTCCGATTTTGGGACAATTGTCACCAAAGGTCAAGCCCTGAATCAGCCCAAAAGTAAACAAAAGTCGAACGACTTTCTAATTTGCTATCGGCGGTTTCCAAGCACAACTGTGTGCCGAGCAAGCCGCATTTAGGCCGCTATATGCAATACTAGCCTAGACAGGAAAATTTGTTGCGAGGAGGCGCCGTGTTCTTGACTCTGGTACTTTCGTCGGTTGCAGCAGGCATCATTGCCACCTTGGTGATGGCTCTGTTTCTATATCTGCCGCTGCTCTGGGGCGGTGATTACTATGATGTTATGGGCGCTCTCGGTTCGGCGCTAAGCGGCCAGCTCAATGGCCGCTCACGCCTTATCGGTGCGGTCATATACTTTGGCGGCGGCATAATTTTTGCGCTGCTCTATGGTTGGGCGGTGCTGGCGTTTCTACAAAGTGGCGCCCCCATACCCGAAATTATTGTTTTTTCGAATATGCCGGTCGAGATTAATCTTTTCTACCCCTTGCTGGGCATTGTTTTGGGTTTAGGCCACGGCATATTGATAGCCCTGTTGCTGACTATCATAGTGATCGAGCATCATCCGCTCGAGCGCTTTCGCAGCCGTTACATTTTGGTAATTTCTCAGCTTATTAGCCATGTTGCTTTTGGGGCAACCGTGATGTTTTTTCATAGTCAGTTCTTGCAATTGCTGTTAGGACGAGCCGGGGTTTAGCTGCTAATTTATGCGCCGTCTGAGCTAAACGTCAACGTTTATGCGTTGCACACCCCTCTCTCACAGTCTTTCGGCATGATAGGAAATAAACTCTAGACGCTGCTTGCGATAGCTTGTCTAGACTTGTTATGATACTGCGGTTTGCTTGCAGACCGCCCCGTCGGAGGACATCTTGATTGCACGAATTTTAAATCTCAGCCTGGTAGTTCTTTTAGCCCTTCCTATCGCTCTAGCGCAAACTGCTAGCCAGAGCAGTCCTGAGGAGCTGATCCGCGACGGTAATTTTTATTTTGCCATCGGCGATTGCCAACTGGCTCAGCTACTCTTTCAGCGAGCTCTTGAAGCCGAACCCGACAACACCGAAGCTATGCTGGGCAAGGGTAAGGCCTTAGTCTGCCAGGGAGCCACAGACTTGGGCATTGCGGAATATCAAAGGGTTATCGAAGCTGACTCTGGCAACATAACCGCCTATATTCAGCTGGCTCGAGCCTATGAAAATCAGTACTTAAACGACCCGCAACGTTATCCGCAACGGCTCAACGACGCCCTGACCATCCTCAGCACCGTCGAACGCATCGACGACCAAAACGTTCAGGTCTTTAATACCAAGGGCGTGATCCTTTATCAAATGGGTGACTTTGAAGGTGCCAAAACCGCGCTTGAAAAAGCCGTTAACTTAGCTTCTGCTCCTGATTCCGGTATCAGCCAAACTGACCTGGGCAAGATTCAGATCAACCTGGGCAAAAGCTACCGGGAACTGGGCCAGTTGCAACTGGCGCTCAGCGCCTTTATGCGCGCGGTTACGCTCGACCCCACCGATTCGGCCGCCCATAACAATCTGGGCAACATTTATTTCAGGCTGGATGATTGCAATCAAGCCATCTTCGAGCTGACGCAGGCCGCCAATTTAAACCCCCGCTCGCTCTCGGCGGTTTCGCAACTCGGCATCGCCCAGTTTGAGTGCGAACAGGTTGCGGATTCAATCCCACGCCTGCAACAGGCCATTGATATAGACGGTGTTTCGATCCCGGCGTTGCACACCTATTTGGCTCGAGCCTATCTCGAGCAAGGACGCTTGGACAATGCGGTATTGTCCGCACAAAAAGGTGCTCTCTTGCCGCCGGTTAGCGCAGAAGCCCTCTATTGGTTGGGGCAAAGCTATGAGGCGCGTAACAACCCAGGAGACTTAGAATTGGCCAGAGAAGCGTATAAACGCGCCCTGGAAGTCAATCCCAACTATAGGCCGGCCCAGGAGGCCTTGGATAAACTACCCTAAATAGGGTTTTACAGGTCATGCATGCAGCAGCGGGATGTCTGTGGCAGAAAAATACCTGTGTAACTAAAATTTTTTTACTCAACGTCCCGCCGCTGGAGGAACTGTGTCGTACTTAGGAATGAAGCAACTCTTAGAAGCCGGGGTCCACTTCGGTCACGAGACCAAGCGCTGGAACCCCAAGATGAAGCGTTATATCTTTGCCGAGCGCAACGGTATTTTCATCATCGACCTGCAAAAAACGCTGGTCGAGTCTGATAAAGCCTTTGACTTTCTGCGTGATACCGCCGAGCGTGGCGGCACCATCTTGTTCGTAGGCACCAAAAAGCAAGCCCAGGAAATTCTGGCCGCCGAAGCACGTCGCTGCGGCATGCCCTTTATCAACGAACGCTGGCTCGGTGGCACCCTGACCAACTTCAAGACCATCCGTAGCCGGGTCGAGCGCTTAAAAGAGTTGGAAAAGTGGTTTGAGGATGAATCCATTTTGCGCTTTAGCAAAAAGGAACAGATTGACTTAGGCAAGGAATTGCTGCGCTTAAAACGTTATTTGAGCGGCATCAAGGATTTAACCCGCTTGCCGGATGCGCTGTTTATCATCGATCCGACCAAAGAGGCCATTGCCGTGCGCGAAGCCAACAAACTCGGCATTCCGGTTGTTGGTTTAGCAGACACCGACTCGGACCCCGACGTGCTCGATTACATCGTCCCCGGTAATGACGATGCTATTCGCTCGATCCAGTTGGTCACCGCCCGTCTTGCCGACACCATTGTCGAGGTGCGTGGCGGCGGCGAAGCTGCCGAGGCAGTCACCGAAGCTGAAACGCCCGAAGCGGCTGCGGAAACCCTGCCCACCCCTATTTCCTCGCCGGAAAAAACCATCGCCATGGCCGCACAGCTTGCCGCCGACAATAGCGAGGATAGTGGTGACAGCGAGGAAGAGGAAGGCGAGGCTATCAAAGCCTATATCGACGAACAATAATTCGCCGCTCTAGCAAGTATAGTGGTTTTCGGAAATATTGAGTCAATATTAGTGCGGGTTTCATTACCCAAAGAACGTTCTGGGCAGGAAATTGCCTGGTGAATTTGTCTCGAACTAGATGATATCTACTATAAAATTCAAGTAACCCAGCGCTTAGCCGGAGTTTTGCCAGCAATGGCTCAAGACCTCGGTTGACCGCTGCTAAAATCCGCAATCAATTTTAAGGAGTAAAACATGGCCGTTAGCCTAGAAAACATCAAAAAGCTGCGCACAATGACGGGCGCAGGCATGATGGACGTAAAAAAGACACTAGAAGAAACTGCTGGCGATGTCGAGAAAGCCGCCACGCTGCTGCGCGAGCGCGGCATTGCCAAGGCTGCTAAAAAAGCCGACCGCGCCGCCAAAGAAGGCTTCGTTGGCAGCTATGTTCATCACAATGGCAAGATCGCCACTTTGGTTGAACTCAACTGCGAAACAGATTTTGTGGCCCGCAACGAAAAATTCCAGGAACTTGCCCGGGATATTGCCATTCATATCGCCATGGCCAATCCGGCTTATAAGAGCCGCGATGATGTGCCGGCCACGGTGATTGAGGCCGAAAAAGAGGTCTTAGCCAATCAAGCAAAAGAAGAAGGCAAACCAGAGCAGGTCATCGAGAAAATCGTTGCCGGTCGTATCAACAAGTTCTATCAGGAAAACTGCCTGCTCGAGCAGGTCTTTGTTAAAGACAACGAGCAGACCATCGAGCAGATGCTCAAAGAAGCGGTTGCTACTATTGGTGAAAACATCCAGATTGGCGACTTTAAGCGCATCGCTATTGGAGAATAAGCATGAAGCGAGTGCTTCTTAAACTCTCGGGTGAATTTTTGTCCGGACCCAGTGGTGTCGGGGTATCTCCTGACGCGACCCGTGCACTCGCTGAAGAAATCGCCGCGGCTTTTAGCCGCGGTGTTCAATTAGCGATTGTCGTCGGTGCCGGCAACTTTTGGCGAGGAGCGCAGCAGGGTAGCGACATGGACCCGGCCACCGCTGATTATGTTGGCATGCTGGCCACGGTGATGAACGCCGTGACTTTGCAAGACGCGCTCGAGCAACAAGGAGTTGACACCCGGGTACAGTCGGCCATCACCATGCAAGAAATTGCCGAGCCCTATATTCGGCGGCGGGCCCTGCGCCACTTAGAAAAAGGTCGTGTGGTTATCTTTGGCGGGGGCACCGGCAATCCATTTTTTACTACCGACACCGCTGCCGCACTGCGGGCTCTTGAGATTGACGCTGACGTGGTTTTAATGGCGAAAAACAAGGTTGATGGGGTTTATAGTGATGATCCCAGAACCAACCCCCAGGCGCAGAAATATCGCACTCTAAGCTACCTGGATATCCTCAATAAAGACCTTAAAGTCATGGACGCCACAGCCATCAGCCTATGTATGGGCCGGGACATGCCCATCATGGTCTTTGACATTTTCACCAAGGGTAATCTAGAGCGCCTGTTAGCTGGTGAGCATGTGGGTACCCGCATTGCTACTAATGAGGTTTCATCTTTTGTCCACTGATGCCGAATCCGATTAATTCCTTAAGCATTATAAAAAACACCGTTTGATTCTTCTCAGCCTATCGTTCTCGCTGCGTTCTAGCCCACTCGCATTATTAAAGCTGAAATTATTGTCCATTTCATTCTGGTTGACAGCGAACTGACTGCCTAATTTTCTTCTCGGAATCAGTCTCGACTACGCCGGTAGCTGCCCGGGTGTTATTGACAATTGTCAATAACACCGAAACGCTTTTAATTCGGCTTTACAACGGAATCAATATAAACAGCGCTAGACAGCGGCTACAGACGCGGTATGATGCTTTTTTGAAGGCATTGCATAAATGTGGCGTTCTGCTATGGAGCTTGCCAATAATTGTCGTGAAAGAGTGGAGGTATGTTCGTGAAAACGGTCTTAAAAGAAGCCAAAGAGCGAATGCAAAAATCGCTTGAGGCGTTTGAGCAACACATCAGCACAGTTCGTACCGGGCGTGCCAACCCCGCTGTTTTGAACCGCATCCAGGTAAATTATTACGGAGCCATGACTCCCTTAAATCAAATGGCAACCATTTCCAGCCCCGATCCCCGTACCCTGGTCATCGTCCCCTTCGACAAAAGCGTTTTGGGAGAAATTGAGAAGGCCATCCGAGATAGCGACCTTGGCTTCAACCCCAATAACAAGGGCGATAGCATCTTTATCAACGTTCCGACCCTAAATGACGAGCGCCGCCGCGATCTTGTCAAGGCCGTAAGGCACATGGCCGAAGAGAGTCGGGTAGCCATACGCAATATCCGCCGTGACGCTAACGATGAGCTTAAAGAGATGCAGAAAGAAAATCTCTTGACTGAAGATGATTTGCGTCTGGGTGAGCATGAAGTACAAAAGCTCACCGACGAGTTTATCGGCAGCGTAGATCAGCGTCTGAAGTCAAAAGAAGAAGACATCATGGCGGTCTGATGACCACCCCGCCCCTGTGGCATTTGCTAGATATATTTAACAAGCAGGCAACGACTTTGGCATATCGGCTTAGAGTAAGGCCCTGAATAATGCGTTTTCCCTATTCGCGCATTGTCTCAGCCTTCATTGCCTTTTTGCTCACCTTGCTGGTCATGTGGGTCGGCCTGCCGCTGTTAGCGCCGCTTTATCTGCTTCTTTCGCTGGTGGCCGTGCAGGAATACACGGCCCTGATGAATTTGCGTGGTATTCCCATCCGCAGGCGTAGCCTCTGGGTGGCGTCAGTACTGACGCTCCCGGCTTCTTTGCCGGTGACATATCCGGGAATGCAGCCGCTCTTTGACGGGGTTAGCTGGCGCGAGGCTTTGTTGGGTCTTTTTGCGCTTTACCTCATTGCCCTAGAGGTCGTTAAGCCCAACGAGCAATCTGTCTACAGCGTGATTTTTACGCTCTTTGGCTATGTTTATATCCCCTGGCTTCTAGGCTATATCATCACCCTGCGCTATACCCCGGACGGTGTTATGGGTCTGTGGTATTTAGTTCTGCCGGTCTTAGCCATAATTGCCAGCGATGTGGGCGCTTATATCATCGGCACGATTTTTGGCAAGCGCAAGCTGGCCCCGAGGCTCAGTCCCAATAAAACCCTAGAAGGCGCCTTTGGCGGTTTGGGCTTGGCGGTGTTGATCGTTTCATTAACCAGCTACGGGCTCGAGCAAGTCCTGGGTTTGCGTATTGATCTTTACGACGCCATCCTCTTTAGTATTTTAGTAGCCAGCGCTGCGCAGCTTGGTGACTTGTTCGAATCGCTAATTAAGCGTTGGGTTGGGGTGAAAGACACCGGCTATTTCCTGCCCGGACACGGCGGCGTTCTTGACCGCATCGACAGCGCCTTATTTGCCGTACCGGTTACCTACTATTTTGTGACGCTGGTAGTCTTGCGCTAAAGAGCGCGCTGTTATTGACCGAAACCGCGCGAGCCGCGACCTCTGCGCCCACTTGACCACAAGAGCCACTCGCTGATGAGCGCCAACAAAGCCAAAAGCATAAGCCAAAAAGCCAAACCCTGCTGACGTTCGCTGCCTTCTGATTCCACCGTTTCGTTGTTAATGGCTGGTGGTGGGGGCGCTAAGCGCGATTCTTCCGCGTTTAACAAGCTGGCGCTGTAAGTTTGCTCACCCAGGCGATAAACGCCGGGGGAAAGCACCCGGCTCGACTCCAACACCGTACCATTTAACAAAATCGTCTCGGTTGTCGGCAAAGGACTACCCAGTTCCAAACGTTCCTCCCCACGGAAAACCGCCATTACGTTGGTCAACCAAATCGGTAAGGCCGTGCGGCTGGTCATATCTGTTTCTAAGGGATTAAAACGGGCGGCAATAATGTCCAATTCAGAGGTTCTGAGACGCAAAATGGCTGGCTTTAGCTCATCGGTCTGCGCCAAGACTTGCCAGTCTCCGGTTGGCAGCGGCGGCAAATCGGGGTCGATGCCCACTTTCACTCCAGTTAAGTCCACAAAACGCAGCAACGGATCGCTGCGATCCCAATCGCTGATAGTTTGTACGTCCGTCACTTCGGTTTCTGGAGCAAACCACAAATAGCGCCCTGGCTGAGGCATTTCTGTCAGTTCCCCGATGAGTACCAGAGCATCGTAGCTAGCGGTATTTGCCGGTAGGCTGCGCGCTAAACGCAGGCTGAGTCCGGGTATGGCGTTAAGCGCTCGCTCGAGCGGGACCGAGGGTGGACTTAGGAGCAGTTGCATGTCGCGGCTGCCGGTAAAGGCCACGTCGTCAAGCGCAAGGGCGTCCCAGGCTGGCACTGTGAGGTCGGCGCGATAAAAGCCGGCGGTTCCGTCTATAGGAAAAGAGGCATTGGCCTGACCGTTGGCCGGAACCAACAGGTTGGTGCGTGCGACCGCCTGTCCATTTCTACTAATCTCCAGATCAACCTGCTGGGGCCGAGGGCTGTTTGTCACTACCGAGACAAAGGCCTGTTGACCACGCAACTCGAAGGCGCTGATGCCTAAGTTTGGCGCTTCGGTTCCCAGCGGATGATATTCGGCCTCAAAGCCTGTTGGTGGTGGAGAGTCGCTAAACAAATGCAGTTCAGCCCCTGGCGCAACGGCTCGAGCCAAGGCTAAGGCCCGTTTAAGATCGGCCCTGACATCGGCGGCAACCAGCGTATTGAGCGCCTGACGCCATTCACCACGATTGCTGCTTAGCGGCTGCAACACCGTAGCGTCAAGGCCAGCCCGAATGATGGCCACCCGACCAGCACCCGAGAATAATTCTTCGGCTTGTAAGGTGGCCTGCTCGAGCCTGCTGCCCGCCTCTTCACGCGCTGCCATACTGGCCGAAGCGTCGATGATAAACACTCTGTCTTTCTCGCTGCGGAAACTCAAGCTGGGCTGGGCAAGCGCCAGCGCGGCAAGGGCTACAAAGGCTAACTGCAAGATAAGCAGCCAGGTGGGAGAAAAACGGCGGCGCTGCTGGGCAAGAGCCCGAGCTTTAGCCCACAAGAACAAGGCGGAAACTTCCTGGCGTTTTTTGCGCGCCCGGATAAAATGCAGCAAGATCACCAGGGGAATAGCCAACAAGGCCCAGAGGAACTGCGGCGCCAAAAAACTCAGCGACATTTTTCCCCGGCTAATACTGCTTTAGGCTTATTCGGTGTAACTATGGCCAAAACAACTATCAAAGTAATTTAATTTTAACTCAAGGCCTTAAGGCTCTAAGTTGGGCACATTCCGAAAAACTTAATAAAATATTTGCTTAAGCCTAAAACGCTCTTTAGCTCTCCAAAATCATGATTATCGCGCTTGAAAAGAAATTGACACGCTAGCGGACAAGAATTGGAGAAAGCTCGGTCAATATCGGGCTATTCAGTATTTATCTCCGCTACACTACTCAGTAACTTTTTATCCATTATGCACCTAGTAACGGTCGCAACTTCAATCTTTTCCCACCGACCGATCTTTCTTATTCTCTAGAGCATCCTGGACAATGGTGCTACTTTTACCAATTAAATTAGTCCTTATACTGGTTAATAAAGAGCTCGCAACAAGGCTATTTATCCAAAGTAATAGCTGAGATCTTTTGCTTAAGCAATCAAGGAGGCTGAAAATGCAAACCCATCTTAAAGTGCTCCCTATCGGCGCCCCCGCCCCCGGCTTTGAGCTACCCGGGGTCGATGGCAAAAGCTACGCGCTTAAAGGCTTTACCGAGCCGGTGCTGGTTTATATACAGAGCTGTAATCACTGCCCTTATGTGTTGGCCTATCTTAAACGTCTTAAAGACCTGGCTAAAGACTATAGCGGCAAGGGCGTGCAATTTCTGATGGTTAACTCCAACGATGCCGCACAGTACCCCGAGGATGATTTTGAGCACATGAAGGGCTTTGCACAAAAGCATGAGTTGCCTTTCCCCTATCTTTATGATGAGACCCAGGCCGTTGCCAAGGCCTACCGCACCTACCGCACCCCCGAAGTGCTGGTTTTTGATGAGCAGCGCAAACTGGTCTATCATGGTCGCATCGACGACAGCGCCAAAGAGCCGCACAAAGTCAGTACCCACGAATTTAAGGATGCCTTAGACGCCTTGCTGAGCGGTCAAGCTATCAAAGAAGCAGAAACCTCTGCTGTCGGTTGCACCGTAAAATGGAAGCCCGGCAATGAATCTGTAATCCCATGAGTGAACAGCGCTTAAGGCAAGACTTAGTCCAGTTACTGCGCGGGGGTCAGGCGCATCTTACGCTAAAGAGCGCTCTCACCGGGCTTCCCATGCGCTTGCGCGGCAAACGTCCGGCGGGGCAGGTGCATTCGATTTGGGAAGTGCTCGAGCACATGCGCATCGCGCAAGAAGACATCCTGCGTTACACGCTCGAGCCCGACTGGCGCTCTCCAGCCTGGCCCGAGGGCTACTGGCCGGATAATCCCGACGAATTACCGGATGACCTCTGGCAGAAATCTCTCAGGGGCTTTGAGGCCGACTTGACAAGCATCATCGAACTAGTGCAAGACGATAATTATACGCTCAGTAATGAAATCCCTCACGGTCAAGGCCGCAGCTATTTGCGCCAGGTGCTTTTAGTGGCTGATCACAACAGCTATCACCTCGGGCAAATTGTGCAGTTGCGACGCGCTTTGGGCGACTGGCCGTCTTAGCAGCCCAACGACTTCACTTAATTTGTGCCCCTGGGGTATTCTGCTGTCATTATAGAGCGTTTCTCTCTTGTTGAGAGTAAACTGACCGCCGTTATTTCTACTTGTAGTCAGCCTCGACTACTTCGGTACCACTCGGGTGTTGTTGACAGTTGTCAAAATTCCGAAATGCTCTTTAAGTGGAGGTTCTTTATGATCAGCGAACTCGCCGGCAAGCCAGCCCCCCGTAGTCTTCTTGTCAATATCCCTCGGCTGCTTACCGCCTACTACAGTCACAAACCTGACCCGCAAAATCCCGCTCAGCTAGTCAGCTTTGGCACCTCCGGCCACCGGGGTTCGTCACTAAAAAATTCTTTTAATGAAAATCATATCCTGGCTATTTCTCAGGCCATCTGTGAATATCGGCTCTCCCAGGGCATAAGCGGTCCGCTATTTTTGGGCATGGACACCCACGCCCTCTCCGAAGCGGCGCTTGTCACCGCCACCGAGGTATTTGCCGCCAATGCCGTTCAACTGATGATTCAGCGTGGTGGCGGCTACACCCCCACACCGGTTATCTCCCACGCCATCTTGAGCTATAATCAGGGCAAAACATCCGGGCTGGCCGATGGCGTGGTCATAACTCCTTCGCACAATCCACCGGATGACGGCGGTTTTAAGTACAATCCCCCCAACGGCGGCCCTGCCGATACGGCAATCACCAAAACCATTGAAGATCGCGCCAACGAAATCCTCAAGCAGAATTTAACGGGAGTCAAACGAATTCCTTATGAGCGGGCGCTTAAAGCTGACAGCACACAGGAATACGATTTTGTCACGCCCTATGTCAAGGATTTAGGCCAGGTCATCGACATGTCGGTCATTGCCGCCGCCGGGCTCAAGATCGGCGTTGATCCCCTGGGTGGCGCCGGTATAGCCTTCTGGGAACCGATTGCCGAGAGCTATGGGCTCGAGCTCGAAGTGGTCAATCCTTATGTAGATCCCAGCTTTTCTTTTATGACGGTTGACAAAGACGGCAAAATCCGCATGGATTGTTCGTCGCCCTATGCCATGGCCAGTTTGATAGGGCTTAAGGATAAGTTCGATATAGCTTTTGGCAACGATCCCGACTATGACCGGCACGGCATAGTCACACGCAGCAGCGGTCTGCTTAACCCCAATCACTATCTGGCCGTGGCCATCAACTATCTCTTTCAGAACCGTCCGGGTTGGCGTGCAGACGCTGCCGTGGGTAAAACGCTGGTCTCAAGCTCCATGATAGACCGCGTAGCCAAGCATTTAGGGCGTAAACTAGCCGAAGTACCCGTCGGCTTCAAATGGTTTGTAGACGGCCTCCTGGACGGCTCCTATGGCTTTGGCGGAGAAGAAAGCGCCGGGGCCTCATTCCTGCGCCAGAACGGCTCGGTGTGGACGACTGACAAAGATGGCTTTATCTTAGACCTCTTAGCCGCCGAGATCACCGCCAAAACCAAGCTTGACCCCGGCGAGCACTACCGGGCTTTAGAAGAGCAATTTGGTAGCCCGATCTATGAACGCATGGACGCCCCGGCCACTACCAAACAAAAAGCCGTCCTGGCCAATCTTTCAGCCGATATGATCTCCGCCACTGAGCTTGCTGATGAAACTATTAGCGCCAAACTGACACATGCACCTGGTAATAACGCGCCTATTGGCGGTTTAAAAGTGGTTACGGAAAACGGCTGGTTTGCCGCCAGACCCTCAGGCACCGAAGAGATTTATAAGATTTATGCCGAGAGCTTTAAAGGTTCGGATCATTTAAAGCAAATTCAGAGTGAAGCCCAAGCTATCGTCAGCGCAGCTTTTAAAGCTGCAGGCCTGTAATAAACTCAAGCAACTTCATACTTAAACTGGCAGCCCTCGATAAATGCCGCGAGGTGCTGCCGAATCATCAGGTGATCCGAGCGTAGTGCGGCTTCTTGCAGCTTAAAAATAGCGCGCTCTAAATCTCCGGAATCAAACTCCGGCACCTGGGCTACAAAAATCTTTTCGTGAGCGGTGGAGGAACCTTTTTCTTCCGGAGTCATCAGCTCCTCATATAGCTTTTCCCCCGGGCGCATCCCCGAAAATTCAATGGGAATGTCCACACCCGGTTCAAAACCCGAAAGCCGGATGAGGTCGCGGGCAAGGTCAAGAATCTTTACCGGCTCGCCCATATCCAAAATATAGATTTCTCCGTTATGGCCCTGTCCAGAAGTCTGCAAAACCAGTTGTGAAGCCTCGGGAATGGTCATAAAGTAGCGCACCATATCCGGATGTGTTACCGTCACCGGGCCCCCCGCGCTTATCTGCCGCTTAAAGACGGGAATGACACTGCCACGACTGCCCAGCACGTTGCCAAAACGAACGGAGACAAAGACCTGGTCGCTATTGGCCTGCCGCGAGGCGTTTTGCACGATATATTCCACCATGCGTTTTGAGGCGCCCATCACCGAGGTGGGGTTGACCGCCTTGTCCGTAGAAATGTTCACAAAATGTGAAACGCTATATTTTAGCGCCAGCGTGACTAAGTTCTTGCTGCCAATGACGTTGTTAAAAATCGCCTCTTCCGGATTGGTTTCCATGAGCGGGACGTGTTTGTGTGCCGCCGTGTGAAAGATAACATGGGGCTTATAGTGCCTAAAGACATAGTCTAAACGGACACCGTTCTGGATCGCGCCAATAACGCTGTGATAAGCAATATCCGGCCAATCCCGGTCTAGTTCGCGCTCGAGCTGATAAATGCTGTTCTCACCGTGACCGAACAAAATTAGCTCTTTGGGGCGAAAACGACATATCTGACGTACCAGCTCCGACCCTATCGAGCCGCCGGCACCGGTAATCATCACCGTTTTACCTTCGAGATAGCCAAGGATTGTGGCGGTGTCCAGTTCAATGGGTGGCCGCCGCAACAAGTCCTCGATTTCGACTTCGCGAATCCGATTTATGCCCACACGCCCGCTTAACAATTCATAGATACCGGGGATGGTGCGGTAGCCCACCTCCGTTTTGGTTTCCATAACTTTGTGAACGATATCGCGGATTACTTTACCTTCAGCCGAAGGAATAGCTATCAGGATTTCATCAACCGCGCACCGCCTGATTATTTCTGCTAGATCTTCCAAAGTACCCAAAACCGGCACGGTGGCGATGCGGTGGCCGATTTTTCCCTGGTCATCGTCAAGAAAGCCTATTGGCTGCAAACCCGTTTCAGGATGACGCAACATCTCACGCGCTAACAGCGAGCCCGCCTCACCGGCACCGATAATAAGTACATTCTTGCGCTTCTTATCGGTAACGCTATAACCCCGTCGGCTCTCATCAAGATAGCGCACAACCGCTCGGACACCAACCATAAAAAACAGCGTTACCAAACCGTCAAGAATGCCAATAGAGCGAGGAACCTGCCACTGAAAACCAAATAAAATCAACACTATGCTTGCGCCCAGAGAAATACTAAAAACAAAACGTAAAATCGTGCCCAAGTCCCTAAAAGCAAATTTGGCCCAGCTTTGCCGCTGCAAACCAAGCAGGAAATATCCTCCTGTCTTCACAACGAGCAAAATGGCGGTGCTAAGCAAGATATGCATGTTGTTTTCCGGCCCAAATGCCCAGTCATGGCGGGTAAAAAACGCCAGCGGGGTTGCAACTGCCCAAAATAGCGCGTCAATTGCGAACTTCAGTGTCGTGGGGAGTTTGCGAAGATCAAGCTTCACGGTGGAATATCCTCTGACAGTTTTTGTGCTGAGAAAAGATGATTAAAGAGTGTGAAGATAGGGTTCTCATAATGCTCTGGCCTTGTGGCTAGCTTCCTTAAATTTAATGTTAAAATCCGCGCCTGCATTCATTCTCCTCCGTTCACGCCAGCCCTTCAGTGATGGATAGCCAGTCTCGCTAGCAACTCCGATTAATTCTCCTGTGAAATTTGTTGTGTAAAAACCCTGTCCCTTAACTAAAGACGACGCTAAGCAGCGCCCAGTCCTGAAATAGGAATAGAACTTTTCTGCCTTTATGGTGGCATTCTCCACAGGATTGATGTCTTTAAGTTTTGGTTGTTAGGGGCTTGAAATCTTAATACCGATTCCGTCTAAATGCGAGTAGAACGAGACGGGTAGCCTTTAAAATCGTTAAGGAATTGATTATTCGGTATGAACACTAAAAGCAACAGCCACAGCGTCCCTTGGCTTAAGAAAGCCTCCCTCTTAAAGACGCCGCGGCTGTTTTGGGACAGGTTATTTCAGTTCTTATATACGCGAGGAGGAGCCTACTCAACCTATCCCGGGCTCTGGCATATAAAGCATAGGGCTATAGCAATGATTCAACCAGAGACAAAAGTCCTGCTTTTCTCCAAACAGGCCTTGTTACAAAAGTCACAAATTGGCTATCGACCCTGTTTATAGAGACGAACGTCCCTTGTTTATCCTTAATCTGCCGGGTCAAGGTAGTACGGGGCAAAACTCGCACGCATCGTGCTACAAGGTGATGGTTAGTAATGACAATCGATATTCTTCTCGTTTTTATTATTCTTGCAGCAACTATTCTGCTCTTTGCCAGTGATCGCTTCCGGCTTGATCTGATCGCTATGCTAGCTCTGTTAGCGCTGTTACTCACCGGTATTTTGACGCCAAAAGAAGCTTTGGCCGGTTTTTCCAGTTCAATCGTGCTGATGATTGCCGGGCTTTTCGTGGTTGGCGGTGGTATCTTCCAAACAGGTGTCGCCGACACCATGGGCAACTGGCTTGGCAAGGTGGCCGGGAACAATCTCGTGCGCCTCATGGTGGTCGTGATGTTGGTAACGGCGCTTTTGTCGGCCTTTATGAGTTCAACCGGCACCGTGGCGGTGATGTTGCCCATAGTGGTCAGTTTGGCACGCCGCAACAGGATAAGTCCCTCACAGTTACTTATTCCGCTGGCTTTTGCCTCGTTACTTGGAGGCATGATCACCTTGATTGGCACGCCCCCAAACATTGTGGTGAGCGATCAGTTGCGTGCACAAGGTCTTGAACCGTTGGGCTTTTTTGCTTTTACCCCCGTTGGCCTTACCATGCTTGTGGTAGGCATCGCCTTTATGCTTCTGATTGGTCGGCATCTTTTGCCCAAGCGCAAAGGTGTTGCCGACGAGCTCGATCAGGAGGTCTTATCGCTTAGAGAGTTAAGCGAGGCCTACGGCCTTGACAAAAGCCTGTTTAAAATTCAGGTGCCTGCCGATTCTCAGTTGGTAGGGAAAAAGCTTTCGGAAACAAAGCTGCGCAGACGCTACCAGGTAAATGCCATTGCCGTTGAATCACAGGGACCTCGCGGACAATATTCCAGACGTGCCGAACCAGATAGCATTTTGCGCGCCGATGACATTCTCTATGTCAAGGCAAAACCTGAAGCGCTCGAGCACTTGCTTGCAGAGACCCAGCTTAAGCTCTTGGAGCAGGAAAAAGTGCGCTTACCCAAGCCAGTGTTGATGGCCGAGGTATTGCTGACACCCCGCTCGAGCTTTATTGGCAAAAACCTTAGAGACATTCGTTTTCGCGACAAGTACGGGGTAACCGTCTTGGCCGAAAAGCGCGGCGGAGAAATCATCACCAGTGGCACCTCCGTCACCCCGCTAAACGTAGGCGATACCATGCTGGTCGCCGGTGGACGCAAAGCGCTTAGCTTGCTGCGCGACGAAAGTCATAACTTTATAGTCGCCACCGAACCAGAAGAGCTGCGTGAAAGAGTCTTCAATAAAAAACGTGCCCCTTGGGCCATTGCAATTTTGCTCGGCATGCTTACGCTGATGACCTTCGGCATCACAGCCAACGTCACCGCGGTAATATTGGCCGCCGTAGCAATGGTCGTTAGCCGCAGCCTCAGCGCTGATGAAGCCTATCGCAGCATCAATTGGGAAAGCGTAGTGCTTATTGCCGCGGTCTTACCCCTGGCTACAGCCCTGGATAAAACCGGCGGCATGCAATTGATTGTTGACAGCATGGTCGCAAACTTAGGTGGCGCCGGCCCCTATGTCATCATGATCGCTTTGTTCTTGCTCACTTCCGCCTTTTCGCAGGTAATCTCCAACACTGCCACCACCGTACTAGTTGCCCCCATTGCTTTTCAGGTAGCTGTTAATTTAGGTGTTTCCCCACAAACCCTCTTAATGACCGTAGCCATCGCTGCTTCAACAGCCTTTGCTACGCCGGTGGCCTCGCCAGTAAACGCCCTGGTATTAAACCCCGGCAATTACAAATTTACCGATTTTCTCAAAGTGGGCGTGTTGTTACACTTATTTATCATGATCGCTACGGTATTGGTCGTACCGCTCATCTTCCCGTTTTAAGTGGAAAGTAGAAAGGGGTTAGTGGTAAGTAGAGATTTTCCTACCAACTACTAACCACTCTCTGCTAATACCGAATCCTACCCCCTAGCAATTTAAGAAGCTGCCCTTTTCATTCTTCGCAGTCTATCGCCCTCGCCACTTTGGCTCAATCCTGATCGGCTTCAAAAGGAATACTTAAAATCGGCACCGGGCTCGAGCGCAGCAGCGCGTCCGCCTGAGAAGCAAAGAGCAGGCCTACAGCACTCGAATGATGTTCTATGCCAATGGCTATCGCGTCGGCTCCTAACTCAGCCGCAATCTGCGGTAAGACCTTTACCGGGTCTCCCTCACGAATAACGTGCTGGGCCGGGGTGTCATCTGTCAAAGCCTCAAGTTTACTCACGATTTCTTGCGTACTTTCCTTGGGTCTTTCCGTTCGCAATAAACCCAAGGGCTTATCAACCACATGAGCGACAGTCAGCTTGATGCCCGACTCGGCCAGCTTGCGGCAATAATCCCAGGCGTAGCGCGAAGCCCGACCAAAATCTGTGGCGACTAAGATTCTATTGACCTGCTGCGATTCGCTTTCAGAACGAACCGTAAGCACCGGTACCGGGCTGCGGCGCACCAAGCGTCCAGCCGTCCCACCAAGAAAGAAGTTATCAAGGCGATTGGCTCCGTGAGCACCCATAACCACTAAATCATGATCGGGCAACATTTCCAAAAGTTCACTCAAGACTCCCCCCCAACGCAACTCATGGCTGGCTCCACTGGGTGTTATGGCCGCGAGCTGTTCTCGCAAACGTCTGGTTTCGTCAGCACGCTCCTCATCCAAACGTTTTAACAGCTCCGGGCTTAGCTGATCTCTACTGGCTAGTAAGTAAGGATGGGCGTTGCCATCCTCAAATTTTTCCTGAACATGGGTTATATGCAAATCCGCTTTGAGACGGCCACGCAAATCGATAGCTAAAAGCCGCGCCTTTTCCGCTGTCTTAGAAAAATCACTAGGATGAAGAATTTTCATAAAGCTCCCTTTCCCTTATCCGCCTAAAAGGCAGTTTTTTGATTTCGTTGAACTTATCCTACCTTGCCAGTAGCAGCTTAGGGAATGGGTTTTTAAATCATCTGCTTATTTTCGGTTCGCCTCAGCGTCGTTAACAGCTTGACAGCTCGAGCACAATCCCCGCAAGTTAAGCCCCGGCTCATCAACCTGCCAGCCGCTGGTCGTTTCGGCATGCTCTTTAAGCAACTTTGCTAAAGGCATCCCCTCTGTGGTTAAGACTGGAAGATCATATATGTCACCACAATTTTTGCACTGCAGGTGATAGTGAGGGCTAATATTGCTGTCATAAAGCGCTTCGCCGTTCACACCGGCAAATTCGCGAATTAAGCCAGCATTTTCAAGCACGCTGAGATTTAAGTAAACGGTCGACAGGCTTAAGTTTTTACCTTCTTTTTTAAGTGCCAGATACAGGTCCTCAGCGCTAATATGCCGATCCCGCCTTGCAAAAAAGCGCAGGATAGCCTCACGTGGTTTGCTATAGCGCAAACCGTGTATTTTCATCATATCGCGCAGCGTGTTGTCTTGTTCGTCTCGCTTCATGCTAGCCTAGAGCCTCCTTGGTCGTGGCAAGCAGCCACCATAACGCTAAAATTTTAGCATAGAAGCATCATAAATCGGAATTAGTCCGAAAAGATAACAAAATCCTCATCAAAACAGGCTCGCCAGCATAGTTCAGGCGAACCTGCATCTTACCTAGGGATGGTCGTAAGCTCAGCCTCCAAACGAGGGGGCAACTCCTAGCTGCTGCAACATGTCCAGGGTATTCCAGTGATTCCAGCTTTCAATACACTTGCCGTCAGAAAAACACATAGTAGCCGTACCAGTAATGCTAACAGCCTTGTCGGTAGGGGCAATTCCCATCAGTTCGCCTTTGTGAGTGCCCCGGGCCGTCCAGCGCTGCACTATCTTATTACCGCTGGCAATCTGCTCCTCGATGGTCAGCTGAATATCCGGAAAAGCGCTGCGGTAAAGCTTGACAAAGCTTTTAAGCGCATCCAGACTTGTTCCCAAACCGGTGGCGGCAAGCCCGTGGCCGACATAGTCTTTGGCATACAGTTCGTCGACAACAGCAAGTTTGCCCTGATTCCACAGTTCTTCAATCATCCGGCGGGCTAAAGCCTTATTGCGTGCTTCGGTAGACAGGGCAGCACCTTCCGGCATTTCCGTCTCGATGATACTGGCTACATCAGCCATCTCGCGACCAATTAAGTACATGATGTCGTCCAAGGTAAAAATACCTTCGACATGCCCCTTGCCGTCCACAATCAGGAATCTCCGCATTGGCCTGTCGCGCATCAGCTCGAGCGCATCATATAGACCCATATCTTCATTGAGAGTGACGACATCACGGCTCATTACCGACTCAACGGGCGTGTGTTTGGGGTCCAAGCCCTTGTTCACCACCCTGAGGATGAGATCGCGATCTGTCAACATGCCTATAGCGTTACCGTTATTGGAGACCACCACACTGCCAATGTGCCTTTCTTCCATGAGCTTAGAAGCTTCGGCAACCGTTGCATTGGGTCTTACCTTCACAACTTCACGGCGAGCAATATTCTTGAGGCTCATTATTCACCTCCTGCACAAACATTCTTACGACTGAAGTCTATGTGCGAATTTGCTACTTCACCACCTCCTTACTCAAAATCCTCAAGAATCCCTAGGTAGACAAAGCCGCTCTTTTCTGTTATGGGAACGTCATACTACATTGCCGTGGAACTGTTTTCATTTTAGTTCCAGGACATGGGAAGTAAATGAGGCAAATCGGAACAAAAAGGAATTCTATGAAGGTAAATCTCCAGATCGGATGTTATTGACAGTTGTCAAAAACACCAAAACGCTCTTTAGCTGACGATATTCTTGATTCTCAAATTCTCAGAACATAAAAAGAAGCGCCTGAAAAACAGGCACTTTAGCAAAGCTTAAACCGCCATATTCTTCTTACTCAAGAGCAAGTTTATAACAAGTGCTTAACGGCCTCGCGTTCTTCGAGCAGTTCCCGTTCGCTAAGCTTCATCCTTTCCTGGATAAAGGCATCATTGTCCAGCCCCTGGACGATCGAGTATTTACCACCCGTTGCCGTCACCGGAAAAGAGTAGATAATACCTTCGGCAACTCCATAGCTGCCGTCGCTGGGAATGGCCATACTCACCCAGTCACCTTCGGGCGTACCCATAGCCCAATCACGCATGTGGTCAATGGCGGCAGAGGCTGCCGAGGCAGCGCTTGATGAGCCGCGTGCTGCAATAATAGCCGCACCCCGCTTTTGCACGGTGGGAATAAATTCTTCGCTTGTCCAGGACTCTTCTACCAGCTCTGTAGCAGCTTTGTCAGCTACGACAACCTTGTTTAAATCAGGGACTTGAGTGCTGGAGTGATTACCCCAGATGATCATCTTCTTGATAGCCGTAACTTTACTGTTAGTCTTGTCAGCCAACTGGCTAATGGCCCGGTTGTGATCCAGGCGGGTCATAGCTGTAAATTGCTCAGGCTTTAGATCAGGAGCGTTATTCATGGCAATCAGCGCGTTGGTATTTGCCGGATTACCCACCACCAAAACCTTGACATCAGGGCTCGCATGGTCATTAAGAGCGTTACCTTGAACGGTAAAAATAGCTCCGTTGGCTTCAAGCAAGTCTTTACGCTCCATGCCGGGACCGCGAGGCCGCGCACCGACCAAAAGGGCATAATCGGCATCTTGGAAAGCCACATTGGCATCATCTGATGTCGTTATATCCTGCAACAAGGGAAATGCGCAGTCGCGTAGTTCCATTACCACACCTTCGAGAGCCTTTAGGGCAGGCGTGATCTCGAGCAGTTGCAAAATCACCGGTTGATCTTTACCCAACATCTCCCCTGCCGCTATACGGAACAGCAAAGCGTAACCAATTTGTCCTGCGGCACCGGTCACGGCCACACGTACAGGTTGTTTCATTTCTGTCCTCCTTGATTATTTCGGCCACAAAACGACCGAGATTTGCCGCTTAATCCTAACATCCCGCTTAAAAACCACCAGTGGCAATCGTCCCTGTTTTATCGGTAGGTTACAATGCTAATGTTTCACGTGAAACATTTTCCTCAGCTGATTTGCTATTTAAGCCTGATAACCCAAGAGCTCGAGCAGGCGCTGTAATTCATCCTGAGAGTGAAAGTGCAATTCAATCCTGCCGCGATTTCCTCCGGAAATCTTTACTCGTGTACCTGTATGCCGAGTCAAATCTTTTTCGATGTGAGCATAGCTTTGCTGGCGAGGGTCTTTCTTTTTCCCCGACGTTGTTTTTTTACGTCTAAGTTGTTCGGCTTCTCTAACAGACAGTTCCTGACGGACAATCTGTGCCAGTGCCCAGTCCTGGTCTCCCTCGGCCTGCGCCAAAATAGCTCGAGCATGACCGGCGCTGATAGTTCCGGCTTCCAGTGCCGCCAATGCTTCACTGCTAAGCCGCAGCAAGCGCAGGGCATTAGCTATGGCGCTGCGGCTCTTCCCTACCGCCTTGGCCACATCAGCCTGACTGAGGCCGAAGTCCATGAGTAATTTAAAGGCTCGAGCTTCTTCGGCGGCATTCAAGTCTTCACGCTGCAAGTTTTCGATGATAGCAACTTCCAACGTCTCCTGATCACTCAAGTCTTTGACAATAGCGGGGATAGTCTTTAAACCCGCTTGTTTGGAAGCCCGGAAACGCCTCTCCCCTGCGACAATTTCAAAGTCAGCACCACTGGGCCGCACTACCAAGGGTTGCAGTACCCCCTTTTCGGCAATGGAATTAGCAAGCTCAGCTATTGCTACTGGGTCAATCTTTTTGCGGGGCTGGAATTCCGAGACGCGTAGGCGCGTGATTTCGATATGTTGAATTACCTTATCGCTCTTGGGAAGCAGAGCATCTAAACCGCGCCCTAGTCCACTACGCTTGGCTGACACGTTCCAGCACCTCCTCTGCTAAACGACGATACGCCGCAGCCCCATGAGACCTGGGGGCATATTGAAAAATAGCTTGCCCGTAAGAAGGTGCTTCAGCCAATCTCACATTGCGGGGAATTACCGTCCCAAACACCTGTTTACCAAAATGCTTGCGGACATTTTCTTCTACCTCCTGCGACAAGCGGGTACGACTGTCAAACATAGTCAAAACTATGCCCAAAATCTGCAAATCGGGATTGACTGAAGCCTGTATCCGATCTACCGTATCCATCATACTGGCTATGCCTTCTAAGGCATAATATTCCGTCTGCAATGGTATGAGCAAATGATCTGCCGCCGCCAAGGCGTTTAAGGTCAGAGCGCCAATCGAAGGGGGTGCATCCAAGATAATCAAATCAAAATTTGGCCTCACACCGATAAGCGCTTTTGACAACAAACGCATGTTCTCAGTTGTAGCGTCGAGTTCGATGGCGGCAGAGGCAAGATCAGCCGAAGCCGGTAAAATTTTTAAGTTATGTTCAGGGCTTGTAAAGATGGCTTGCCGAGCAGGTGTTGTGCCCACCAACACGTCATAAACTGTCTTTTCGGCTATATTTACCCCCAAACCACTGCTGGCGTTGGCCTGGGGGTCTAAGTCGACTAGCAGAACCTGCCGATGTTCGGCTAAGGCCGCAGCCAAGTTGATGGCGCTGGTGGTTTTTCCGACGCCACCTTTTTGATTTATTACGCCGATGATGGGCAAGGCAAACCTCCTGGAAGGGTCAACGCCACCAGACTACCATGAGAGCTGAGCGGTATTGTTGTTAAATCTTGTACAGGGTGAGATAAAAATGTTTCCAATTCTTCTACTTCCGCTCGCCAGCCGCCTCCCTTACGCGACAACAAGCTGATCTTTGCTTCGTGAATATGCCGGGTAAGACAATAAATCGCTTTAAAGCGTCCTACCGCCTGGGCGGTTATAAAACGAGTTGTAGCAAAGTCATAGTCACGTATATCACCGCTAAAAACCTCTACATTGTTTAAGCCCAACTTAGAGAGCACCAATTTTAAAAAGACTGCCCGTTTTTTACGTCTTTCCACTAATACCAGCGGGTTGTCGGCAAAAGCTATTGCTAGTGGAATGCCAGGTAAGCCGACACCGGAACCCAAGTCCATAATCCGGTCACCCTTTTGTAAGGTTTTTGCGATGGCTTCGGCTATGCCGAAGCCATCGCTAATTTTTTCAGGTAGTTTGGTCACGGCCGCATCCGACATAAGGTCCAGCGTGCCGTGATATTGGCGAATCAGTTCTTGATAGAGCTCGATCTTAGTGTTTTGTTGTTGTTTCACGTGAAACATTACGGGTCTTAACATAAACCAAAAGCGCCGTAATGTCACTATCTCTCACGCCTCGCAAGCGTTGGGCCGCACCAAGGGTGGCGGGCCGCTGACGCTGCAACATTTCCAAGCCTTCATTAGACAGACTTGCCACGGCACTAAAATCTATACTACGCAACTCAAGTTCTTCATATTCCTGACGGGCTTGCAGTTCCTTGCAGCTGCGCTCGATATAAGCGGCATATTTTACTAATATTTCAACCTTTTTCTTTTCCTCTGGCGTCAGTGACAGCGGAGCAGCACCTATTTTTTCAATTACTTGTTGATAGTTTGCAGCAGGTCGGCACAAGAGCTTACTGGCCAATACCCCTTCATGACGTGTACTGTTAAGGCGCTCAACTTCGGCACTAATCCGTAACTGGCTTTGTTGCAGCCGTTCAATATCCTTAGAGCCCATCAGACCCCAGGCATGACCCAGGGGCATGAGTCGTTCTGCCGCATTATCCTGACGGTGGAGGAGACGGTTTTCGTTTCTGGAGGTCAGCATGCGGTAAGGCTCATCGATGCCCCAACGCACGAGATCATCAAGCATGACGCCGATATATCCCTGATCCCGCCTGATGCTAACTAAGCTCCCAGAGTTGGCAAAACGGGCTGCATTCACCCCGGCTATCAAGCCTTGAGCCGCCGCTTCTTCGTAACCACTGGTACCGTTTATCTGTCCGGCGCTAAACAAACCCGGCAGCCGTTTTGACATCATAGTGATGTCAAGCTGGGTGGGGTCGATAGTGTCATACTCGACCGCATAAGCATAGCGTTGGATAACCGCCTGCTCAAAACCCGGCAGGGTGCGGATCATCTCGTCTTGTAAATAAGGAGGCAGGGAACTGGAAAAACCCTGCAGATAAACCTCGCTGGTTTCGAGGCCGTCCGGTTCCACAAACAGCAAATGTCTATCTTTATCGGCAAAGCGCACCACTTTATCTTCAATCGAAGGGCAATAACGCGGTCCCCGACCTTCAATTTCACCGCCATACATCGCCGATTCATGCAAATTAGCGGTGATCAGCTCATGAGTATTAACAGTAGTATGTGTAAGCCAAGTGGGGCTGCTGCTCATCTTGCGGCCGAGTCGGCCACTAAACGAGCCCGGAGGATCATCAGAAGGCACTTCTTCGAGTTGGCTAAAGTTTACCGAGTCGGCCCGAATCCGTGGCGGCGTGCCCGTTTTAAAGCGCAGCAATTTATGTCCGCTGGAGCGCAAACTCCCTGAGAGAAATCGTGCCGGCGCTTCGCCTTGTCGTCCGGCGGGGCGTTTTTGTTTGCCATACCAGACCACTCCGGACAAGAAGGTTCCGGTGCAAAGTACCACGCTCGAGCCATGCAACTCGCGACCATCGCTTAAGATCACGCCGTTTAACTGTCCGTCTTTAACTAGGAGGCTGGCGACCTCGGCTCTTATGATGTCAATACCAGTAGTATTTTCTATCAGTTGTCGTGCTGCCGTGGCGTAGCCATCGCGTTCGTTTTGCACTCGCAAAGACTGTACCGCCGGGCCTTTGCTGGCATTGAGGGTGCGGGCGTGAATCGCGGTTTGGTCGGCAAGTTGCCCCATAACTCCGCCCAGTGCCTGCAGTTCAAACACCAGTTGAGATTTGCCCGGCCCACCAATAGCCGGATTACAGGGCATCAAGCCAATTTTGTCAGGATTGGGAATCAACAGGGCAACTGCAGCGCCTAGCTTAGCCGCCGCCTGCGCCGCTTCAATCCCGGCGTGACCGCCCCCCACGACAATCACGTCATATCTCATCTTCACTCCGTCACCCTAAAAATAAATTAAAGTCTATTAGGTTGCTTGGCCTACATTTATCCACTTCAGCCCTAGGGCGCACCTCCGCTAAGAGTTGAAAATTATAGCGCAAATATTGCCGCCCCGGCGCCGCAGGGAAACGTATAATTTGTTAGACTAACTCTCTGCAACCGCAGCAGGGAAGGGATCACGTCAGTTATGTTTAGGCAAGAAAGCGCGATCTGGGAAGACATCTTGACTTTTATACAGGAAAAAATCCCCGAGGTCGAGTTTAGAACTTGGTTTAAGCAGGTCAAGCCGCTAGGAATTGAAGACGGCACCTTTATGATTGGTGTGCCGCATTCCTTTGCTCGTGACTGGCTCAAAAATCACTACAGTTCGGTGCTCGAGCAAGCCCTTAAGGATTTGGGAGCACCCTCGCCTCGGGTCGGCTTCCAGGTCATTGCCTTCCAACCCTCTGAGCAGCAGGATATTTTTAGCAGCAGCAAAAGCCAGTCAAGCTCCCCAGCGCCAAACAATATAAGACTCAATCCCAAATATATTTTCTCCAACTTTGTAGTCGGACCCAATAATAATCTTTCACACGCCGCAGCCCTGGCTACTGCCGAAGCACCAGGAAGGGCCTACAACCCACTTTTCATCTACGGTCAGGCCGGTTTGGGCAAGACTCACCTCATGCACGCGGTGGGTCACGCCGTTGCCGAACGGTTTCCAGGACTTCGTATCGAATACGTCACCACCGAAACCTTTACCAACGAACTGATCAATGCCATCCGCGAAGACAAGATGGCCGTGTTTAGAGATCGCTATCGCAGCATTGACCTCTTGCTGGTTGACGACGTGCAATTTATCGCCGGTAAAGAGCGTACGCAAGAAGAATTTTTTCATACCTTTAATGCCCTTTATGAATCCGGTAAACAGATAATTCTCTCGTCCGATAGACCGCCTAAAGACATTCCCACTTTGGAAAATCGTTTGCGCAGCCGTTTTGAGTGGGGCTTGATCACCGATATCCAACCACCCGAACTTGAAACTCGCATCGCCATTTTAAAAATGAATGCTGAATACCGCGGCGTAAAAATCCCCGGTGAAGTCATCGATTTTATCGCCCGTCAAGTCACCTCGAATATTCGTGAGTTAGAAGGCGCCCTGGTTCGAGTGATTGTCTATGCCAGCATGAACCAGTCTGAACTCAACCGCCAAACGGCGGCTAAAGCGCTTTCCGATGTCTTTACTCCCAACGAACTAAACCTCACCATGGCAGATATATTGCGGGCCACGGCCCATCACTATGAAGTCGAAGCCGAGGACCTACGTTCAAAAGGCCGCAGGCATGAACTTGTCGTGCCCAGACAAGTCGCTATGTATTTAATTCGGGAGTTGACTGCTCACTCTTATCCTGAAATAGGTCAATTTTTTTCGGGGCGCGATCACTCCACCGTCATGTATGCCGTCCAAAAAGTCGGCGAGCAAATCGAAGCGGAAGCGGAGTTGGCCGAAAAGATCCATGACATCAAAGAAGCTTTAATCTGATGAGCCTGTTGTCAGTCAAAAAAGGGGAGAATCACTCGCGCAGAAATACACATAATTCTCATATAATTTTAATAAAAAAACTGTCGTTCTTGTGGATAAACCTGTGGATAAGCTGTGGATAAGCTGTGGATGACCCTGTGGATAACTTGGCTGTAAACAGGGGTTGTGGAAAGCTGTGGATAACTTGGGGGTTTATCCACAGGAGAGGCTTAGTTATCCACAAAATTATCCACAGGAGGTTTTTCGTCTCAGAGGGGCTAAAATAGGGTTATCAACATTTTCCACAGGCCCTACTATAGATAGGAAAGTTTTTTAAACTTGTTTAGATTTTTTCGAAGTAATCATAAGACTAAGGGAGTTTATTTATGAATGTTCATGTTCCAAGAAAACAACTAGCAGATAGTTTGGGGCATGTAGAACGTATCATCCCCAACAGGAGCAGCAACCCTGGTTTGAGCTTGCTCAGGCTCGAGCTAAGTGAAGATAAACTGATCTTTAGTGGCAGCAACATGGACATCGATATTCAGGCTACCTTAAAGGCCGATGTCGAGGGTTCAGGACAGCTAGCCTTACCCGCGCATGTTTTTGCTCAGGTCGTGCGGGCGCTGCCCGGGGAAATGGTTGAACTTGACTTTGGTGAAAATGAACTGGAAATAATTTCCGGCAATTATGCCACTAAACTCCAGTTAGCAGATAGCAATGCGGCTCCGCTGCTGAGTTTCCCTAAAGAGTATCGGGGGCATTTAGCCGGTGGGCAATTAGCCAAAGTGCTCAGTCATGTGCGTTATGCGGCGGCTGTAGCGGAATATCAAGCAATCTTTCGCGGGGTTAAGCTTGAGCTCAGTGATAAGAAAACACGCGCCGTGGCCACCGACGGTTTTCGTTTGGCCTATTATCATCTCGATGAGGCGAGCGGTTTAGATGCCGAATTTGTTTTACCGGCAAGGAGTGTGGACGAACTCGTCAAATTGCTCGACGGGGGAGAGGTCAAGCTCGAGCTTGGCGAGGGGCAGCTGTCGCTGGCCACTGCTAGCTATAAGCTCAACGTTAAACTGATGGAAGGCAGTTTTCCCGACTACGAAAAAATCATTCCTTCACAGTTTCCCGTCAGCATTTCCCTGGATGCCAAGACTCTGTCCGAGGCGGTATCCCGCGTGGCAGTCATGGCGGACAGAACAGCCAATAATCGCGTAGATTTCTTTATCAAGGATGGCAGCCTACAGATTACAGCGGAAGGGGGTTATGGACGCTCTCAGGAAGCCCTAGAGGTATCTCAAGAAGGCGATGAGTCACAGATTGCACTGGCTTATAACGCCAAGTATCTGGTGGACGCCTTAAATCCCTTGCAGGACGAGTTGCGTTTTTCCTTTTCGGGCACGACTAGCCCGAGCTTGCTTTCGAGCCTGAGTGACCTCAGCTACCTGGCTATGGTGGTGCCGCTGCGTACCGGCTAAGAAAGCTCAGATGGTTCAAGGTTTGCTAGTTGAGCATAAAGGTATAGACTTATAGATGCTGTGTGTACGGGCAGGTGATAAAAAATCAGCCGCCTAAGCCACGTAAAGGCCATGAGATAAAGCCACTAAAGTGGTGATATCAGGAGGAATCATGACATATATCGAATCGATTCGCGCCCTTGAACTATTGGATTCGCGGGGCAACCCGACCGTAGGGGCGACAGTTCGCTTAACCAGCGGTATCGAAGCAAGCGCAGCCGTGCCCTCGGGGGCGTCTACGGGTATACACGAGGCCGTGGAACTCCGCGACGGCGGCGAGCGTTTTTTGGGTAAAGGTGTAGCCAAGGCGGTTAATAACGTCAAGGAGTCCATTGCTCCTGCTTTACAAGGTTTGGACGCTGCCGATCAGGCGGGTTTAGATGCGGCTATGCTCGAGCTCGACGGCACTGCCAATAAGAGCAACTTGGGGGCCAACGCCATTTTGGCGGTGTCTTTGGCCAGTGCTAGGGCCGTGGCGGCTACCCTGGATATGCCCTTGTACCGCTACTTGGGTGGTGTGAACGCCAAGACCCTGCCCGTACCCATGATGAACGTCATCAATGGTGGTGCCCATGCAGACAACAAGGTTGACCTCCAGGAATTCATGTTGGCTCCGGTAGGTTTTAACAGCTTTGCCGAGGCCTTGCGGGCCGGGGTAGAGACCTTCCACAACCTCAAGAAAGTCCTTTCCGGCAAAGGCTATAACACCAACGTGGGTGATGAAGGCGGTTTTGCCCCAGATTTAGAATCCAATGTCGAGGCCGTTGAAGTTCTTTTAGAGGCCATCGAAAAAGCAGGTTACACCCCCGGTGAGCAGATTGCGCTGGCGCTTGATCCGGCCACCAGTGAGTTTTATAAAGACGGTAAATATCACTTAGAAGCCGAAGGCAGAGTGCTGTCATCTGAAGATATGGTGGAGTTCTGGGCCGATTGGGTCAGCAAGTATCCGATCATTTCAATCGAAGACGGTCTGGCCGAGGACGATTGGGCAGGTTGGGCCCAACTGACCGCAGAAATTGGCGACAAATGTCAGCTGGTGGGTGACGATCTCTTTGTGACCAATGTCGAGCGTTTGCAACGCGGCATAGATGAACAAGTCGGCAACGCTATCTTAGTCAAAGTAAACCAGATCGGTACGCTAAGCGAGTCTATGGACGCTATCGAATTGGCCAAGTCCTATGGTTATCGCAATATGATCAGCCACCGCAGCGGCGAAACAGAAGACAGCTTTATCGCCGACTTGGCGGTAGCGGTAAATGCCGGACAGATCAAGACGGGTTCCGCTAGCCGCAGTGATCGTTTGGCTAAATACAACCGTCTGTTGGCCATCGAACAAGAACTGGGTAGCAGCGCTCGTTACTTAGGGAAGAAGGCATTTGGGCAGTGAAACGTCGCACCAAAATTGTGGCAACTTTAGGGCCGGCAACCAGCAGCCCTGAAATGATCGCCAAGCTGATTGAGGCGGGTGTGAATGTCTTTCGTCTCAACTTTTCTCACGGCAGCAGAGAACTCCACAAGCAAAACGTGGATTTAATCCGCCAGGAAAGCGAAAGCTTGGGTCTGTCTGTAGGCGTATTACAGGATTTGCAAGGTCCTAAGATACGCATTGCTACTTTTGAGGACGGCGAGGTCTTTTTAGAAGAAGGACAGCGTTTTGACCTTAGCTGTGATGATGATAGTCCGGGTGACGTCAACAGGGTAGGTGTTAGCTATAAGAACCTCTTTAACGACGTTAAGGTAGGCGACCCGCTGCTTTTAGACGACGGGCGGCTTTCGCTACGGGTAAAGGCTTTACAAGGTGAGACCATTCAGACTGAAGTCGTGCTTGGCGGCAAGCTTTCTAACAACAAGGGCATCAACATCCCCGGTGCCGATTTAAGCATTCCGGCGCTTACCGATAAGGATGTCGAGGATTTGCTCTATGGTGCAGAACTCGATGTTGACTGGGTGGCCATGAGTTTTGTGCGCAGTCGCGATGATCTGCTGTTAGCCAGACACTATTTAGCTCGAGCCGGTTCGCGGGCTAAGCTCATGGCCAAGATCGAAAAACCCGGAGCAGTGGACCGTTTCGAGGAGATATTGAGCGAAGTTGACGGCGTCATGGTGGCCAGGGGAGACCTTGGGGTGGAGATGCCGCCCGAACGAGTACCTCTTATTCAAAAACGTCTCATTCGTGCCTGTGTCGAAGCAGGTAAGCCGGTGATTACCGCCACGCAGATGCTCGAATCGATGATTGCCAACCCGACTCCGACAAGAGCCGAAGCCAGCGATGTGGCCAACGCCATTTACGATGGCACCGACGCGGTGATGCTCTCGGCAGAAACTGCCGTTGGGGAATACCCCGAAAAAGCCGTGCGGATGATGAATCGCATTGCGCTGTCGGTCGAATCTGATTCCGGCTATCAAAAAGACATGCGCGAAAAATACCCCAGGCCGGAAGACACCACCGCCGACGCGGTATCGCTTGGTGCCTGTCAGATGGCTTTTAATCTCTCGGCTCAGGTTATTGTCAGTTTTACTTCAAGCGGTAGCACCGCCATGCGGGTGTCGCGCAATCGCCCTTCCGCGCCGATTCTGGCCATTACCCCCAATGAGCGTGCCTACCGGCAGCTGACGGTGGTTTGGGGCGTGTATCCGGTATTGAGTAACGACATTCACAATACCGATGAGATGGTTGTAGTAGCCAATGAAGCCATTAAAAGCGTCGATATAGGTGCGGTCGGTGGACGTTTTGTCATTACCGCAGGCGTGCCCTTTGGCATGCGCGGAACGACCAATTTGATTCGCGTCGAGCGTATCAAGGGTTGATTTTGGGCAAACTGATACTGCCTACTGATATTATCTACTAATACTGAATCCGATTAATTCCTGAACGTTATGAAAGGCACTCGGTTTGATTCTACTCGCATTTAAAAGCCGAAGTTAATTCGGCTTTTAAATGGAATGGGTATAAGGCAGTGTAGAAAACTTTAGGGCGGGATTAACCCGCCCTAAAAATTTAGTTTTAAGAATTATTACAGTTCGTCGGAAACTACCGAGACCTTTAAGTCTATGGGAACTTCAGGGTGTGGTTTGTAAGTGATTACGTAGTCGCCGAGAGTTTTGATGGGTTCGTTAAGGACGATTTTGCGGCGTTCGATATCGACATCATATGTGGCTTTTAATGCCGCGGCAATGTCGCTGTTGCCAACCGAACCATAAATACGCTCTTCGCCGGCTTTTACTTTTATCTCGATGGCGGCTTCGCCAAGCATTTCTTTTAAGCGTTCGGCATCGGTTTTGCGTTCGGCGAGTTGCTTGGCGCGCTGTGATAAACGAGCATCCAATTCAGCTTTATTGGCACTGGTCGCTAACAGCGCCAGACCCTGCGGAATCAAAAAGTTACGGGCATAACCCGGCTTGACCCTAACGAGTTCGCCAGCTTCGCCCAATTTATCTACGGGCTCGAGCAAAATCACATTCATTTGCGAACCAACTTCTGAGTTATGGGAATAATTGCGAGCATGCGTGCGCGTTTTATCGTTGTTGCGAGCCTACGCTGGTGTTTGGCGCAAACACCGGTGCGGCGGCGAGGAAGAATCTTCGCCGTGTCCGAAATGTAGCGACGCAACATTCTAGCGTCGTGATATTCGGTTACCTCGTGTTCACCGGTGCAAAACGCGCATACTTTAGGCCGACGGCCACGCCGACCTCCAGCCCGCTTGTTATCTCTTCTACCTCTGCGTTCTTGTGCCATTAAAAGGGTAAATCCTCTTCGGGTGGGAATTCCTCATCAATATCTAAAGACTGACTCGTTTGGGCGCTCGCTGCTTCTTCTTGCACCGGGCGTGTACCAGCTCCACCAGTGCCGGGACCACGTGTCAGGTACTCAACGCGCGACCCTTCGATGCGCGTTGTGTATCTACGGTTTCCTTCTTTATCTGTCCATGAATCGTTAACCAGGCGTCCGACGACAAAAACAGGATCGCCCTTGGCAAGTTCGCCGCAGGCTTCGGCCAAATCACGCCAGATGTTCACATCGACAAAATGCGTGCGTTCCTGCCACTCGCCTTTTACCTGATAGGAGTCGTTTACGGCTACTCCCAAACGCGTTACGGCGCTACCGCTCGGGGTATAACGCAATTCTGCATCACGCGTTAAGTTGCCGATAATCGTCACCTGATTAAGGGCGTTTTGCAGACGCTTTTGCCCTTTAACATCGGTTACGGTGGCTTCGTCCTTACGGGGGCCGAAACTAAGAACATCGATGCGGTTGGCATTGACGTCAAGCGCACTGCGGCGCTGGCCGTCCTGTCCTTCCCAACTGCGATAGTTAAGACGACCGTCTACAAATACAGGGCTGCCTGCTTCAAGTTGGTTGGCTAACGATTCCGCCGTGTTGCCAAAGACTGTTACGCGGTGATACCAGGCAAGCTCCCGCGCCTGACCATCGTCACCCAAGACGTGGTCATTACCCCCTAAATTAAGCTCCAAAATTGCTAGACCACCGGGTGTGTAGCGCAATTCCGGTGCCTGTGTCAGTGTGCCTACTAAGTATACGTTGTTAAGTCCTCGAGCCATTTTTTCCTCCAAAAGTCACAATAATGAGTTTATTTTCGCTTTAGTCTCAATCTGCGCTAGCGGCAGCTTCTTCGCGTTTTACAACTCTGCGGGTCTTCCACTCGGGTCGTTCGCGAATAACTAGCGCACGCATGACATTGTCGCGCAAGCGCAAGCTGCTTTCGATTGCCTTGGGTGCATCGGCAATCAACTTTAGGACGTAAATGATGTAGTAACCCTCCTGTTGCTTACGAATTTCATAAGCCAGGCGCTTATTACCCCATTCGTCGATATTGACGACCTCGCCGGCAAACTTCTTGATCTGCGCGGCAATCGCATCTTTTTCTGTCTGAAGCTGTGATTCGCTAAGGTTAGGGTCTAAAATAACGTTCAGATCGTATTGCTGCATTTCGGACATGAGTCACCTCCTTCCAGCGTAGGCTCGTTTTCTAACGTTATATAGAAAACAGCCAGCTAGTTTAGCATTAAATCAGCACTTTCGCCAAGAATTATTGACGACTTGACGATTTTAGTTTGAACCGGGTCGTATTTTATGCAGTTTAGAGCTAAGCGCTTCACTACGGGGACAAAAGCTGAAGACAATTGCTCAAGGGTAGTCTAGCAGGCTTATCGGGCGTAGCGAGGATAGCTGTTGTTAAGTAAGCCAAGCCTCTTTTAAAGAAACTGACGGGTAGATAGCCGTGATTTTTAAG
>JASBUK010000115.1 GCA_030147925.1 Trueperaceae bacterium | reverse complement strand
CAGGCTTTTATCATGAAGCCAATCCCAAAAGCTCGAAGGCGAGCCGCGGCTGAGCTTGGCAGCGCCTGGCATGTCTGAGGACTTAGCGCTGCCCTTTAAGATGAAAGAGGCTGAGGAGCAGGTTGCGCAACGCAGCAAAGGCTTGAGCAGCTTTGCGAGTTTGAGCGGCATCTTCTCTCCAAATAGTATCGCGTTTGTTGTGCGAGCAGTTTTCTATCTGCCAGTGACCGCGCCACCACTTAGAAAGTTGGGCAGCAGGTGCGTGAGCGCTGCTAAGTCCGTACTCGACTTCTTTAAAGCGAATTTCGCCTGTCGCTTTGGTAACGACCGTTCGGACGCAGCGGATAAACTGGGTAGCGGCAGGAAAATCGTTGGTTAAGTCGGGCGTGGCAGGACGAGCTTCGATGTCGCGTAGCCACAGTTCACCACTACGCACCTCGCTAGCCTCGAAAGTGCTGTCTTGGTCGCAGCGTGGCAGACTGAACGCCCACTCGGCATTGGCTTTAACGTCCGAGAGGTTGTCTTTGAGGTCAAGCAGGTACATTCCTTGCTTGTCGAGAATCGCTTCTACGAGTGGTCGCTCGGCAAAGGCGGCATCCCCGGTGAACAGCCAGGGTAAGGCTTCGAGTCCTTCGAGGCTGCTCAGCACCTGCTGCACATGCTAAAGAATTCGGCCACCTGGGATAGTGAAAACGAGCACCTCGGAGCGCAGCGACGCAAGTGGCTTTATTATGACGTGCTGATGTGGTTGTGAGTCAAGCTGTTTTTGGTTTTCCGCAGGCTTTCACCCTTGAGTTCTAAGCGGTAAGCATTATGAATGACCCTATCCAGAATAGCGTCGGCTAGGGTGGGATCATTGAGATTGTCATACCAAAGTTTCACAGGTAACTGACTGGCAATTAAGGTTGAGCCTCGCTCATATCTATCATCAAGTAGTTCCAGCAAGATGCGCCGCTGCTCGGCAGGCGGCGTGTCGAGTCCCCAGTCATCCAGAATGAGCAGGTCGATCTTGGCAAGTCTGGCTAAGGTTTTGAGGTAACGCCCATCGCCTTTCGTGATGAGCAGTACTTGCAATAACCTGGAGGTTTGCGCGTAGTAAGCCGTGAACGTCTTGCGGCAAGCCTGATGCGCCAGGGCACACGCCAGATAGGTTTTGCCCACCCCCGTGGGTCCGGTGATGATGAGGTTGTGGTGTTCTTTAACCCAATTGCAGGTCGCTAAGCTCTGCATCAGCGAGCGGTCTAAACCCCTGGAAGGCTGGTAGTCGATGTCCTCTAAGCAAGCCTGCTGGCGTAATTTGGCATTTCTAAATCTGCGGCTATAACGTTTGTCATCTCGATGTGTCATCTCCACATCGATCAGTAGACCTAAGCGTTCTTCAAAGCCAAGCTCGGCAACACTGTTTGATTCGAGTTGTTCGCTCAGGGCTTGTGCCATGCCGTCGAGTTTCATCGTTCTGAGTTTGTCGAGCGTCGGATGGTTCAGCATCAGTTGGTCTCCTTCTGGTAGTAACTCGCACCCCGCAGATTGTGATGCTGCTGAGGTGTGGGCTGAGGTGTTGGTTGTTCAAGGGGTAAGGGTTCAGCGTCGAGTTTGTGTTTCAGGATGGACTGAACCGACTTGTAGCTGTAAGACTGTAGATAGGTTGCCCTGCGGCAGGCAGCCTCGAGCCGCTCACCCCCGTAGCTTTTACCTAAGCGCATAATCCCTAAGCAAGAGCGGTAGCCCTGTTCAGGGTGGGGACGAGACTCCAAAATTCTTTCAATCACCTGCGCCGTGTGTTCTCCGGTTTTCTGTGCCCAGTGGATAAGCCGCTGTGGGGTCCACTCACCATGCCGCTGATGCGCTTTGGGCATATGCGCTGTCAGGGTGGTGTGGCGACCTCGGTGCTTGAGATGCAGTGGGGCACGCTGATGCGAAGTGATACGTTTGTTTTGGTGAAACACTTCGACCGTGTGGCTCGTGAAGCGGAGGTCGACCTGTTCTTTGGCGTAGCTGTAAGGGACGCTGTAGTAATGCCCCTCCAACTCGACGTGGTAGTCGATATTGACCCTTGCCTTTTTCCAATTTGCAATGACAAACGCGCTCCCCGGTAAAGCTTGTAAAGCAGGCTTATCGACCGCTTCAAACAGCTCTTTTCTCGATCCGGTCATCTTTTGGAAAGGCTTGTTGTTTAGCTTGTCCAGCAACTGCCTAAGGGCTTCGTTAGCTTCTTTAAGGCTGAAGAAGGTGCGGTCACGCAACGGGGCTAAAAGCTGTCGCTCGACGATCTGTACGCCGACTTCTGCTTTGGCTTTGTCCTTGGGCTTTCTGACCCGCGTGGGGATAACCGCTATGCCGTAGTGTTTGGCGAACTCTGCGTAAGCGGGATTGAGTTCGGGCTCGTAGTAGCAAGGACTTTTCACCCCTGACTTGAGGTTGTCCGGCACGATGATCTGGGGTGCGCCGCCAAAGAACGCCAGGGCGCGGCGATGTGAACCGAGCCAGTCTTCTAGCGTCTGACTCAAACTTGCCTCGGCGTAGGTGTAGTTGCTAGCGCCCCAAACAGCGACGAACACCTGAGCTTCTTTGATCTCGCCACTACCAGGATTGGTAATGTCAATCGTCATCCCGGCGTAGTCCACGAACAGCTTTTCGCCTGCGTGGTGCGTCTGGCGCATACTCAGACCCTGCTCTTTTTTCCACCGCCGATAGTGAATGGTGAACGTTGAGTATTCGTAGCCTGTAGGATGTTGCATTTGATACTCTTGCCACAGCAAAAACAGGGTCACCCCTTTGCGTTGCTTTTCCTGGTGAACCCACTCCCAATCGGGTTTAGGGCGTTCATCCGAGCCAGACACCTTGACGGGCTTGAACAGCAACGCTTCTAGCTACGTGTCATCGAGCGCTTCATCTAAAGGCCAACTCAGACCTGCTTTTTGAGCCCGTTGCAGATAGTTGGTCACGGTACCCTTGCTGATCTTGCAGCTTAGGGCGACATCTCTGTCTCCCAGACCCAGCTCCCATTTGAGCCTCAAAACTTCCCTGATCTTTTTCATCGACACTCGTTTTCTCGGCATCTGTGACCTCCGAAGTCACTATGCCGCTTAAGAGTCTTACGCCTCTTTTAAGTGCCCATTTTCCTTAAATTACTGCCCAATTTGCGCCAAATTGACCGGTTCTCCCGAGAAAATCGTGCTTAGCCAGCTAAAATGACCCTCTTCCTTAAGAGGTCAAAACTTGCTCTGCCATACATCTGACGCTTGATAAGTTTAAGCTTGTTGACCTTGCCTTCAACCACACCATTACTCCAGGGCA
>JASBUK010000130.1 GCA_030147925.1 Trueperaceae bacterium | reverse complement strand
ACAATCCGTTCTCTTAAATCTAGTGAATACGCTCTCATTCCCTAGTATCGTCTGTAGTTATAAATCTTGCAAGTGCTATCAGTAACGTTTTTGGTACAGTCCTACTCTATCCGCCGCCAGGACGCTCTCGCCTAAGTCGGTACTGCTACCACCATATTCGACTCGAGCGCCAACGAGACCCGACGCTTTCCTGGAAACAAGCCCAAAAGCTCGCTGCTGAACATGCACAATATGCCTCGCTGACCGAGCTAAATCAGTTGGTGGCTTGATGATGCTCGTCTAGAACTCGCTTCCTGAACTATGGAACATTCCTGATTACTGATCTCACCGCTATATCAACAGAATACAGATCACTCCTGCTCCAGCAGGTAGTTACCAACATAAAGATATGCGCCAATGATAATTAGGACAAGAGAATGCTGTCAATCTTTTCGAGGGTGTCGGAGTCTAAGTCAAGCTCGGCGGCTTTGACATTGCTCTGTAGTTGACTTACCTTAGTGGCTCCGGTAATCACGCTGCTTACCCCAGGGTGACGCAAGACCCAGGCTAAGGCCAATTCGGCGCGGCTCACGCCCAGGTTCTCAGCAACGGTTTTGAGCTCTTTTACCCGGCGGGCGTTGTCCTCGTTTAAAAAGAGTTGGGCAAACTGGTCGTAGTTGGCAAAGCGGCTACCTTCAGGAACGCCGCTGTCATATTTGCCGGTCAGCATACCCATAGCCAGCGGACTCCACACAACCAAACCGATGCCTTTGCCGGCAGTCACCGGTAAAATTTCTTTCTCTACCCGCTCGCGGTAAAGCATTGAATACTGCGGTTGCTCGGTTACCGGGGCCACCAAACCATTGGCCTTGGCAAAGGTATGGGCTTCGGCAATCTGGCTAGCGCTCCATTCGCTGCTGCCCCAATAATGCGCCCGGCCCGAACGCACCACATCGCTAAAGGCCTCGACGATTTCTTCTAGAGGAGTCTCGGGGTCGTAGCGGTGTGCAAAATAAATGTCTACATAGTCAGTCTGCATGCGCTCGAGTGAACGGTCAATCGACTCTAAGACATGCTTGCGACTAAGGCCCCGGTCATTCACATCATTATCGGACATGGGCCAGAACACCTTGGTCGAGAGAACCAGAGAATGACGGGGATAGTTGCTTAGAATTTCACCCATGACGGTCTCGGCCTGACCACGGGCGTAAACATCGGCATTATCGAAAAAATTGATACCGTGTTCAACGGCCTTTTCGACGATTTCACCGATAATCTTTTGATCCTGTACGCTGTCGCCAAAGGTGGTCCAGGCGCCCAAGCTCACCGTACTGACTTTCATGCCCGTGTTACCGAGTCTGCGATATTGCATAGCTTTTCCTCCGGGCCTGACCTTAACGCTTAAGCATTGGTTTTTGCGTTACTCAGGGCACAGTTAATAACGGAGTTGGTTTTTGCCGTTGTGTTTGGCCTCGTACAGCTTGGTGTCGGCCAGGGTGAGTAGTTGCTCGTGATGGGGCAGACTGAGGTCATTGGACAGGCCGATGCTGATAGTTACCTTTAAGTCTGGGTGAATTTCTTGCCAGGGGTAAGTTTCTATTTTGTGGCGGATGTTTTCGCAGGCTGTGGCCGCTTGCTCTAAAGGCGTTTCTAAAAAGGCCAAGACAAATTCCTCGCCGCCGTAGCGGGCGATAATATCCACCTCACGGCAGTTTTGTTTCATGATGCGGGCCACAGTTTTAAGTGTTTCGTCACCGATAGCATGAGAGAGCTTGTCGTTGATGCGCTTAAAGAAGTCGATGTCGCAAATAGCTACGCTTAAAGGATGGTTATAGCGGCGGGCGCGGCGGAATTCCTCGCTTAAACGTTCATCTAAATAGCGGCGGTTGTAAAGTCCGGTTAAAGCGTCTTCTTTGTTTTGCTGCTCGAGCCTGCGGCTTTGCGCTTCAAGCTGCTGGTGTAAGTCTTGCAGTTCATCAAAGGCCTTTTCTAACTCAATGTGCTTTAAGCGGTAGATTTCCCGTTCTTTTTCGGCTTGCTCGAGCTGAAAGCTAATCTGTAGACCTTTGAGCTTTTTGTCTGAGTATTCATTAAAGACTTCTCGCTCAAGTTTGTGAAAATGTTCGAAATGCTCTAAAGCTGCGGCAAAATCCCCGGCTTGTTTATAAGCATCAGCCAGAGCCTCGTGAGCTTCATAAATACTGATTTTAGCTCCTGCTTGTTCTGCTGCGGCCAGAGCCTCTTTGAGATAGTCAAATGCTGAGCTATGACCCTGAGCCGTATAAAGCTGGCCAAGGCTGATAAGCGCATCGGCCTGATACTTTAGATCACCAATTGACCTAAAATGCTCTAAGCTCTCTAAAATTCTCCCTACGCCCAAGTCAAATTTGCCCTGTTTGGCATATATTTCTCCCGAGACACCCAGCGCCACGGCCACACCGCGTAAGACCCCTGAGTCCTGGCTGAATTTAAGACCTTGTTCAAAATAGTCGAGCGCCAACTCCGCCTCCCCGAGATTTTTGTAAACCAGGCCGATATTGTTAAGCGTCATGGCCCGGCCATAAGATTTGTCGCTACTGTTAAGCGTTTCTAAACAAGCCTGATAGTATTTAAGCGCCTGATCATAGTCTTTAAGCAAATCGTAGATAGTGCCAATGTTGTTAAGGGCGGAAGCGACTTTTGTGTCATCATTCAGCTTCTCATAAAGTTTGAGGGCGGTCAGCGCGTGCTTAAGAGAGCGCTCTAAGTCCCCTAAAAAATAACAGGCGATGCCTACGGCGGTCTGCGTTTCGGCGCAACCTTGCTCATCATTAAGCTGCTCAAAGATACGCAAGGCCTCCAGCGAGGTTTCCAAAGCGGCACTGTAGTTGGCCAACTGCGTGTTGTTATGTCGGTTGGTGGCAACATGGACGATGGCGAGGCTCAAGCGGCTGCCGATGTCGTTTCTGCGGCCTTTGCACAAGTCACGCCACTAGCATCATCACAGACACCTGTGGAACGGGCCCTTGCTCTTCCTGGACC
>JASBUK010000107.1 GCA_030147925.1 Trueperaceae bacterium | reverse complement strand
GCGCTCACTCACCTCAAAATGCGCCGCAACCTCGCCCGCGTCCTTGCCTGACTCGTAGCGCTTTACTATCCGTTCTCGCAGATCAACTGATAATCCTCGCATTCCTTAGTCTACTGTCTATATATCTGTAATGTACAATAGTTCACGATCATGTAAATGCGGTGAATGCTGGCATATGATATCGCTGACCACCTTAACGGTGTGGTCAATAAAGCTGCTGCCATCGGCTAAAAATGCCTGAGCGTCCACATAACTTCCTTTGCCGTTATGACCGATAGGCCCCATAGGAATTGAGCTGAATCTGCCCTGTCGCACTAACTGGTTCCAGCTGGAGTGGGGCAAAATCGGCCAGCGGCCAGGAAAGAAAACCGCCCCTAAACGCTGCACTACATCTTTGCTACCGGCAAGGTAATAAAGATGCCTAACGTCACGAAGACCCCGGTCTGAGCTCATGACCCCACCAAGCGAAATAATATCTACAGGGGCGTGCAATATCCGTTTTAGATAAGGCGTGACCCCCAGAGCAATCTGACCGCCACCGCTATAACCAATAAGCGTGATGGGCACACCGCTGCCGCTTTTGTAGCCATTCATGAGCAAATCGCGCAAAATCAGCCGTGCTTCCCCCTGATGATAAATGGGGCCATAACGCCTGTCGGCGGAAACAGCCACCTGCAAGAGATTGCGAATGTTGATAGAAAATCCCAACAATGTCGGGCGGCCACTGAGCTTAAGATCGAGGGCAAACCGCCAAAAGCGTGATAAGGGACGGTGTTCGGTCAAAGGGTGATTGGTAACTGCATAAGGGAAAAGGTCACCCAGTACCACCGTGTCTGGCAATTGCCGGGCCAGCCGTTCTAAAAAATCCTGCACATCGGCGTAATTTTGCCCGGTGGCTTTGGCTATACCGTCTAAAAAGACGACAAAATGCTGCCGCTCTATCTCATCGTTTGCAGCTGGTACGTTGAGAACAGCCGGGTGATCAAGCGGCTTTTCAGGCTGAGGATGCTCACCAAACCAACCGGCCCACCAACCGAGTGTCTCTAAAGGAGAAAGCAACAACGCTATCGTTGCCCCAAATAAGACAATGCCAGCCAGACTGAGGATATAGCCCAGAATCTCGCTCACTCGCTCGTCTCCTCGTTGTTAGAAACTTCGCTTAAGCTCAGCTCTAAGAGTTGCTCGAGCTCTTGCTTGTTACTCACCATAGGAACTCCGGCCACCCTCTGCCTGAGCAATTGCGTCAGTTTAAGCAGCGGATACCCAACGGTGCGCAAAGAGATTTGTAAGACCAGCCAGCCCAGGGCGCTGTAAAGAACTGCCTGCCACAAACTGACTTTTAAAGAAATGCTCACGCCAATAACAATGGCCAGTAAACTCCACAATGACAATACGAGCAAAACCGGGCCGCCAAAATAAGGCATGAATCCCAGAAAACCAAAGAGCCTCGGGGCATAACCCAGACCGACGGTTCGAGCTACGACAGCAAACGGCTGGGCAGAATCAAAGAGCAAGCGGTCTAGCAACCAAATGCTGAACGCCCAAAAACCATAGCTAAAAGCGTATAGACCAGCGGATAAAAGCAAGCTGGCTACAAAACGCCGGGGTTTTACGCGGCTAACAAAGAGCACTACACTTTGCCCAAGGGCTTCAGAAAAACCAGCCAAAAACACGATCAGGAGGACAATTCTTGAACCCCTGCCAAGATTCTGAATATCAATAAAGGCTGACCCCTCAAGCAATAACGCCTCAAGAACTAATTGCCAAAAAGAAACCACCGTCTCCACTAAGAGCCAGTATAGCCAAGGCTAATCAGTTTGTCAGAAAGGGAAAGAGGAAAGAGCTTTCTAAAAACGCCTTTCCTACCGACCACCAACCACTCACCACCTACCATTAACCACAAACTACTAACCACTTTCCCTAAAACTCATGCTTGCGTTGCTTTTACATCAAAGTCAGGGATGAGCACTTCAATATCACGAACGTGTCGCAGGGTATAGCCTACTAAGCCAGAAATTGCACTGAGCGCTCCAGCCAGTACGATCATCAGTGCCATACCTGCTCCTGGGCCGCTGCCAATAATTGAGCCAAAGAAGGGCTCGAGCACGCCCCCACTAGCCATGGCTGGTTCAAAAAACTTGTCTGCTAAAGGTCCTGCTAAGAAATAGGCTAAGGGAATAGTCGTCTGCGCCAGCACCCGGCGGGTGGCAAAGATGCGCCCTTGTACACTTGGCTCAACTTTGGCCTGCCAGATAGCACTGGCTGCTGCTATAGTCCAGGGCCTAAAGAGCGAACCGATAAAGATAAATATCGCCCACCACAGCAAACCCTGCCCCAGACCAAAAAGCACCTGAGCAAACAGCGCTGTAACGATGATGCTAATGAGCACTCCGTCAATCTGCCGCTTGGTGCCGCGCCAGGCGCTGATCACCGCGCCACCCACCACCATGCCCAGAGCCTCGGCAGACTGCACCCCGCTAAGCAGCAATTCATTGCTACCGCTGCGGGCCAAGATCATAGGCGGCAACATGGCCGTGCCAAAGGTTTTTACGAAATTAGTCGACAAGATAATCATCTGCAAACCCAAAAGGCTGGGGCGAGAAAATATGTATTTAAAGCCAAAGCTTATATCCGGCCAGAAAGTCAGTTTACGCACATTTTCCGGGTCTGTCTTAGGCTGTGGTATGCGCGTTAAAGCCAGAGTGAGTATGGCGATAAAAAAGGTGGCAAAGTCAATCACAAAGATAGTGCCAATACCCACAAAGCCAATCAAGGCCGCCGCCGCAATCGGCCCTAACATCATTGAAGAAGTGCCTGCTAAAGACATCAGGCCGCTGGCCCGAGAGTAGTCTTCTTTTTTGACCAGTAGAGTGATTGACGCGGCAAAGGCCGGGCCCTGAAAAGAGTTGAAAATACCGTCAAACACCGCCGCGACATAAATATGCCAGACTTCTAAGTTACCGCTGAAAAAGAGTATTAACAGTGCAGTCGTTACCAGGGCCGTACCGGAGTCGGAGATAATCAGCACTCTCTTGCGGCTCCAGCGGTCTATCAGTACCCCGGCTATGGGGCTGACAACAATCAGCGGTAGCCATAAAAAAGCTGGAATGAGTGCTAAAGCAGTAGCCTGACCGGTTTCCTGCCAGGCCCAGATAGCTAAAGCAAAGGCGGTCATTTCGCTGCCAAAAATCGACAGCAGTTGACCAAGCCAAATCCAACGAAAAGCCTTCATACCTGGCCGTTCTTCATTTTCCATAGCTTTTACCCCTCCCTTATTATCAAACTCTCATCTTCAGTCAACAAGCTGCTAACCAAAAACAAAGCTGAAATAAAAACTGCTGCGACATTTCACCATAAAAAGGCTCGAGCTTGCAATATTTTAAGAGAGGCGCGAGGGGTGAAATCACCTCTACCCCGCTTACTGTTTTTTAGTTAGCTTAGGGTTAAGATCAGAGCTTAGGAGAAAAATGCTCAAACGTTTGCTTTTTTTGCTGGCCGCCTATTTGCCGCTAGCCACGGCTGCCGGGCAGTGGCCGACACTCTATGAGTTGCTCATACTCGACCCGGATTATCGCAGCTTTGCCCAAGCCTTTGAACTTATAGGCTGGCGCGAATGCTTAGACGGCCCGGGCGAATATACGCTCTTAATACCCATCGACCCGGTGCTAAAAGAGCTAGAACCGCTCTTTGATGACCCGGAAAACTCAAACCTATCTTAAGTTTGCATCTGCTCCAGGGCGCACTGAGCCAAGAAGAGCTACGCAGCCGCGACACCGTCACCACCATCGATGGAACCGTTTTAGAGATCAGTGGCGGCGCGGGTATTCAAATTGGTCAGCTTGCTGTTTTTGGCGGCGAGATGAAGGCTACCAACGGTTATGCCCACTATGTCAGCGGCATCTTAAGACCGATTACTGAGCGTTAAAGGGGAAAGTAGTTAGTAGGAAAGAGATTTTTCTACCAACTACTCACCACCTACCAACATTTAAAGTAAACAGCCACAAAAACCATTGACCCGCTTTGAGCATAAGGGTAGACTACTTGAAGTTAACCTTTAACTCGGTCCTGTGAGACCGGAAAGGAAGTAAATGCAAAATTCTCGAAAAATAAAATATAAATCCAGCGCCGGCTTATCGGCGCTTTTTTTTGCAGGTGTCCCAAATTGTGTATTGAATAATGTCAAACCGTGCCCATTACGCAGTTTAATGCCCTACACAATTTGTGGTACACCGCCTTTTTCAGGGCTCGAGCCCTGAATTGCAAGAAATCCGTCCCTAAATTCATAAGGAGACGCTATGAATCTCAGCCACAAAGCTACCATCATGACCGCAACCGAAATGAACCGGGCCTTGACCCGCATCGCCCACGAGATTATCGAACGCAACAAGGGCGCAAAAAATCTGGCGCTGGTGGGCATTCACACCCGGGGCGTGCCGATAGCCGAACACCTGGCCAAACTGATTGAAAATTTTGAGGGCATCAGACCGCAACTGGGCAAGCTCGACATCACTCTCTACCGCGACGATTTATCCGAAATCGCCTTACAACCGGTGGTCAAAAAGACCGAAGTACCCTTTGATATTCACGGCATGCGCATCGTGCTCTGCGATGATGTGCTTTTCACTGGCCGCACCGCCAGAGCCGCCCTAGACGCCCTGATTGACATGGGCCGCCCGGCGGTGATTCAGTATGCCGTTTTAGTTGACCGGGGTCACCGCGAATTGCCTATCCGCGCCGATTATGTCGGCAAAAATGTGCCGACCAGCAAGCAGGAGGTCATCAAGGTCAAACTGCAGTCGGTTGACGGCGCAGAGGCCGTTGAGTTACTGGAGATAGAGCAATGATGTCAACCGTAGCAGCCACCGAAACCACCCTGACCAAAAAGCGACATTTGCTTGACTTACAAGACTGGTCAGCCGAGGAAATCTTAGCCCTCTTTGACACCAGCGACGTGATGGCCCAGGTCATGCAGCGCACCATCAAAAAAGTACCGGCGCTGCAAGGTTTTACCGTGGGTACACTGTTTTTTGAAAACAGCACCCGCACCCGCCTCTCTTTTGAACGTGCCGCTAGGGCGCAAAGCGCCGATGTCATTTCTTTTGCTGCCGGGGGCTCGAGCATGAGCAAGGGCGAGTCGCTCAAAGACACCCTCAAAACCATCGACGCCATGCAATCCGACCTCTATGTGGTGCGCCACGCGGTGGCCGGTGTGCCCTATCAGTTGGCTAAGTGGACGGATGCCATCATCGTCAATGCTGGGGATGGTCGCCGCGCCCATCCTACCCAGGCCCTATTAGACGCTTATACCTTTAGCCGCGAATTTAATGGCTTTGACGGCTTTAAGGGCAAAAAACTCGCCATCATAGGAGATGTGCTGCACTCGCGGGTGGCTCGCTCCAATATGACTCTCTGGAGCAAACTTGGCGCCGAGGTCAGTCTGTGCGGCCCCAGCACGGTCTTGCCCAAAGAACTGGAGTTTGCCGGGGTTGCAATTAGCGACAATATCTTTGAGGCCGTCGAAGGCGCCCACGCGGTCATGACCTTGCGTCTGCAAAAAGAAAGGATGCAGGCTGGTTTGCTACCTTCTATCGCCGAGTACCAAACGCGTTATCAACTTAGCGAAGCAGTGATGCGCTTAGCCCACCCAGAGGCGCTTATCATGCACCCGGGGCCAATAAACCGTGATGTGGAAATAGCCGGAGTATTGGCGGATTCGGAGCGTAGCGTCATCGAAAAGCAAGTCGCCAACGGCGTACCCGTGCGCATGGCCGTGCTGTACACCTTGCTGGTAGGGAAAAAATAATGCGAACTGTCATAAAAAATGCCCGTCTGTTAGACAGCGAAGCCGATTACGGCCTTAACGACCTGTATTTAAAAGATGGCCTTATAGAAGGCTATAATCTCGGCGGCGAGGTAACCGAAGGCGATGACGCCGCCGGCAAGACCGTCACCCCGGCTTTTATCGATTTGCACACGCATTTGCGTGAGCCCGGCCAGGAGGTCAAAGAAGACCTCTGCTCGGGTCTAAGCGCAGCGGCTGCCGGTGGTTTTGGCACGGTGATCAGCATGGCTAACACCAACCCCACCGTAGATGAACCCGGGCTGGTGGCCGATTTAATAGCCAAGGCCAAGGCCGTTGGTCAAGCCCGTTTAAAACCCGCCGCCGCCCTAAGCCATGGTCTAAAGGGCGAATTGTTGACAGATTTTGCCGCGCTAAAGACCGCCGGTGCGGTCATGATCACCGATGACGGCATCCCGGTAGCAGACTCGCATCTGATGCGCCGCGCTTGCGAGTATGCTGCTCCCCTTGGCCTAATCATCCAAACGCATTCCGAAGAACCCAGCCTGCGTCAAAACGGCGTGATGAACGAAGGCATGGTCAGTCAGCGCCTGGGTCTGCCCGGCAACCCCAGTTCCGCCGAGGCCATCATGATCTACCGCGACTGCGAACTGGCCTTAATGACCGGAGCCAGGGTGCATATTGCGCACATTTCCTCGCGGCGCGGCATGCAGGTGGTGGAGTGGTTTAAAGAGCAGGGTGCACCCGTTACCGCCGAAGTCACTCCGCAACACTTAACACTTACCGACGAGGCTTTGGCCGGCTTTGACCCCATTTTCAAGGTTGCGCCACCTTTGCGCACCCAAGAAGATGTGGACTACCTGCGTGACGCCCTAAAGCGCGGAGTAGTAGACAATATCGGTACCGATCATGCTCCGCATACCCAGGCCGAAAAAGAGCAAGATTTAGTAGCTGCGCCCTTTGGCATTGCCAATATCGAACTGGCCTTTGCCCTGCTTTACACCGAGCTGGTAAAAACCGGCGAGCTAAGTCTTGTAGACTTGCTCAAACTGCTACAAAGCGGCCCAGCGCGCATTATGAACTGGCCAACGCCTAAGCTTAAACCCGGTCAAGTCGCCGACTTAGTGGTGCTCGAGCTCGAGCAGTCCTATCCGGTCGAAGCCGCCAATTTTAAATCAAAAGCCAAGTTCAGCCCTTGGGACGGCCAAAAACTAACAGGCTGGCCGGTGGCTACTTTTATCGGCGGGAAGCAGGTATTTCAGCGTGACAGCTAGCTTTTATTGACATTTGCCTAACAAAAGCCAGAATATTGATTTTTGTGCTCAGGCAACGTAATTTTTGCTTATCATTGCGTACAATAAGTCTATGACGGTAGCTTTTAACAACAGCTTAATCAGCAATCAAATCAACTCGCCACCACCCATACCAGCCGGGCAAGATTATCTCAGCCGGGAGTTGAGCAAAGGTGAAACACTCTATTATCTCGGTGACGAAGCCGAGAATATCTACCGGGTTGAAGAGGGCTTGCTCAAGCTGAGCATTGACCTTCTAACGGGTCGCGAACGCATTGTCGGCATCGCCGGTCCGGGTGATTTTATCGGCGCTATCACCCCACAAAACGGCAGCTATCAAGAAAGCGCCTCAGCACTCAGCCCGCATGTGCGCTTAAGCGCTATCCCCAAAGATCAACTGGATTATGCCTTAAAAGAACAACTTTATCACGCCACCGGCACTCATTTGAGCCGGATGCGCGAAGTACTAGAAGACAGCGAATTGCCGGTCACGGCTCGCCTGGCCCGTACCCTGCTGCGTCTTGGCCACCGCTTTGGTCAACACGCGGATGACAGCCAAGTCCGCCTGACTCTGCCTTTAACACACGAAAACTTAGCAGCCATGATTGGCGCCGCCCGAGAAACCACCACAGCCATTTTAGGTGAAATGCGCAACCAGGGTGTTATTCAGGGCACGCGAGGGCGCTACAGCTTTAACCGCAGCGAATTAAACGAGTTTGCAACCGAAGCCTCCTTTTATTAAGCGACAAGTCAGTGCTCTTAGGCCCGTTCGCTGAAATATGCAGCGGGCATTTTTTTGACCCTAAGGCCTTTTGGGAATAACCCTTTGGTTTAATTTGGCAGGCATAATAGGGTTATGCCAATTTTGTTAGTAGTTGGTGGTTTGTGGTAAGTGAGAAAAGCGTTTTTAGAAGGTCTTGCCAACGGAGTTCTTTTTGGGCGTCAGCGCTTAACTGGCAAATTCCCGTTACCTGAATGCCACCTCTGGAAAATCCCTGGCTTCTACCTCCCACCAACTACTTTCCACTTACTTTTTACTTTTTTTACCGTCCCCTTACCTCTCAGGGGCTTTTTAGCAACGCTAAAAGTCGCAAATATTCCGAACAAGACTGTATAATCTCTCCTCTTGACAGAATAAGTCAGAGTTTCGTAAGACCTGTTCGGATATCTTTGTAAACGTGAACATCATACTCTCCAATTACCCACACAAAAACTCGCTTATCCTCCTTTGCTGCACATGCTACAGCTATTTGGTCCACATTTGCACCACAACTGCCGTAAATTGTGAAATTGGTGAAATTGTGCTTGACGCACAAGCACAAGATATCGTGGTGGTTGCCGAAGAATTTGGCGATGCCGCTTGGGACGAAAGCAGCGTCGTGCGCTGCCGCAGTTGTAACTGGCAAGGGCACCTCAGCTAGCTACGGCAAATATAAGGGCTTTAAAAGTCATGGGGCACTTTAAACAACAACCTCCTACCCTATACCGCTTTCAAGAACTTAGATTAAGGATTTATCGCTACGGCCTGCCTTTGGCTACTCTGGTCTTAGTTGGAGCCTGGCTGTGGCTAAGCTTGCCGGCGCTGCTAGGCTTTGTCTTCTTATTGCCCACCTTGTGGCTGTGGTTGTGGTTCCGGCCTGACGACTTAGCCTGGATAGACTGGGGAGTTGCCCTTACTACCGCATTATTCGTCATCTTTTTGGCTACCGCCGGTATCTGGGTCAGTGATTCCTGGGAGCGGCGTCTTTTTCAGGAAACCGCCTATACTACCGGCTTGCTGCTAATCATCCTTATCTTTATGGTTTTTCCATTAAGAATAGCTCTGTTGTTTGACACCACGCTTATCTTAGTAACTGCCGGAACAAGTTTGTTTGCCTTTATGGGCGCTAATATCAACGGCCTGGAACTGGCCCGCAACCTGCTGGCGCTCACAGCAGGGTTTATGACCCTGGCCTTGCTCTATTTGCATACCCGATTTTTAGAAAACGCCCTGGGTCAAGAAAACTCGCAACGCAAATTCGCAGAACAATTGGCCACCACCGACCCACTAACGGGTATTGCCAACCGCCGGGCCTTCGAAGAAGCCCTAAGTCGGGAAATTGCCTTTGCCAAGCGCTATCAGGAACCGCTGACGCTCATCCTTTTTGATCTTGATGACTTTAAACAACTCAATGATCAATATGGTCACAGTGCCGGCGACCGGGTGCTTTACAAACTCTGTAAAGAAGTCAAAAAAGAACTGCGCCAAAGTGATATTTTCGCCCGTTGGGGCGGCGAAGAATTTGTCGTCTTGGCACCCAGGCTACCGCTGGACTCGGCCAGATACTTAGCCGAACGGCTGCGTGCCAGCTTAGCTACCATGCCGCTGATACCCATTGAGTCTGTTACGGCCAGCTTTGGCGTTGCCGAATTTAAGTTCAGGGAAAGCTCGCGAGAGTTTTTCCAACGTGCTGATGCTGCTCTTTATCAGGCTAAAAGATCAGGTAAGAACCGAGTCGTTATTGCCAACGGTGCATCAGGCCAAAATAGGACTAACACATTAAACTAAGAAGCTCTTAAGCTAGCAGTATAAAAACAGCTGCCCAAAGTACTCTTGTGTTAGGCATGTGATTTAATTTGCAGGTCTTTTTATTCCCTTAAGCCTTTTCGGGCAGTTGTGGCGCTGTTAGCGGTGGCAGGGCGGCTTCTATTTGTGGCCGCTGAGGTTCGTACCAGGGCGGCAGAATCAATTGTTCGCCCAAGTGGGCCACATCTTCATCAACGGTAAAACCGGGGCCGTCGGTGGCAAGTTCAAAGAGGACTCCACCTGGTTCCATAAAGTAAACCGACTTAAACCAAAAGCGATCAATTAGTGGGCTGGGCCGACGGCCAGCTTCTTCGACCTGTTGGCGCAGGGCCAGTTCGCTGGCTTCATCCGGCATGCGCCAGGCCACGTGATGCACGCTGCCGGTTCCCCACTGTCCACGTTGACCACCAGGTACTTCCCGGAGCTCGAGCAACTTACCCGAGCCAGCACCAGCCACGCCAAAGCGATGCCAGCCATTTTCACTGGCAATATGCGAAAAACCCATAATGGTCGTCACAAACTCCGTTGTTTTGGCTAAATCACGTTCCCATAGTCGCACCGAGTGTATACCGCGTATCTGCTTGTCAACCGGAACGGGGCTTTGTTCCCAGGGTGTAAAGGCTCGAGCATCATCACTTTCCACTAAGGCCAGCTCGAGCCCGTGCGGGTCACTTAAAGTCAGGCTGCGTTCGCCAAAACGATTCTCTAGCGCACCCAAGAAAGTGCCGTAGCGCATAAGCCGCTCCTGCCAATACTCCAGACTGCCCACCGGCACGGCTAACGGCACTTCGGTAGTCAGACCCACACCTTTGCGGCTGGGGGCAAGATGCGCCCACGGGAAAAAGGTCAGGTCGCTGCCGGGGTGTCCCTCGGCGTCGGCATAAAAAAGGTGGTAAGTCGAGGGGTCGTCCTGGTTGATGCTTTTTTTAACCAGACGCATACCCAAGACACCGGCGTAAAAATCAAGATTTTCCTGGGCGTCACCAGAGATTGCGGTGACATGGTGAATACCGTGTACAGTCATGATAGCTTCCTTAAAATTGGGCACAAGACTTGGGGATTGAGTCTTTTATTCTCGATCTTCAATCTTTAACTGCTTGCTTTTTTTAGCGTGCGGCCAGCCAGTCACGTGCTTGTTGCAATTCCGCTTGGCCAAGACCGTGGCCGCCCTCTTCCCAGTGCAGCGTGACCTCAGCTCCGGCTTGTCTGAACATTTCGGCTAAACGCTCAACGTTCTCCGTTGGCACTATAGGGTCTTGCTCACCGGCGCTCAAAAAAACCGGCAAGTTAGTAAGGTCGGGTAAGACTTCTAGCTCCAGAGGCACCATGGGCCGGAATAACAGCGCCCCTTGCAGCACATCGGGTTGCAAGAACATGACACTGGAGGCGATATTGGCTCCGTTGGAATAGCCAACGGCAAAAAGCCGCCCTCCAAAATCATAGTGTTGTTGAGCAGCACGAATAAAGTCGGCAAGTTCTGTGGCCCGCTGCCGGATGTCCGCCTCGTCAAAGACACCTTCACGCAGACGGCGGAAAAAACGCGGCATGCCGTTTTCCAAAACTTTGCCCCGAGGGCTGAGGATAGAGGCAGTGGGTGCTAGCATCTCGGCCAAGGGGATGAGATCAGCCTCGTTGCCACCGGTGCCATGAAGCGCCAGCAGTGTGAGTTTGCTGTCTTTGGGTAGCCAGCGATGTACAAAATCTAGTTGTGCCGCTATAGAACTATGCTTGCTGTTTATTTCTGGATTCATGGGGCAAAATTCAAAAGATCATAGGCGTTTAGGGCTTTGTTTAGTTCTTCAAGCGAAGGGTTTTTCATGGTCTTTTCGCCGACCACTACCATGGGAAACTTCAGCTTGCCGCCATTCATCTCGCGCACGGCGGTTTCGGCTTGCGGGTTTTGCTCAACGTTTTGGTATTCAAAACGCAAACCGATCATGTCCAGATAGTTGCGCAAGGCCTTGGTTAAACCGCACCAATCGGTGCCGTAGACAATAACATCCGGCTTAGTCGTCATCAAAACCCACCTCACTGTGGCTGCCATCGCAAAAAGGCTTGTTTTTTGAAGCGCCGCAGCGACAGAGTGCCGCGCGGGTTTCTTCCAAGGCTTCACCGTCCGGCAGGGCAATCTTGAGCTGACCACGCAGATACAGGGGGCCGCCAGGAACCGCCGTGATGCTGGTTTTATCGGTGCCAACCTCTTGCTGACCATCCTGGCGCTGATACTTTAGCGCTCCGCTAGGGCAACGTTCAATCACTTCAGCAATGGCGTCAGGATTAGCGGCATCGGGATTAACCCAGGGATGCTTATTGAGGTCGAAAACTTGCGGCAAGCCTTGCACGCACTCAGCAGCGTGGATACAGCGTTGCGCTTCAAAGCTGATGCTGATTTGTTCGCCTTGATAAGTTTTTAGCTTCTTGCCCATAAACTCTCCTTAAGGGTTAAGCAGGTAAATTTTACGACCATAAAGGGAAAGAGGATGTTTACGGGCTCTATGTTTAAGTAGCCTGCAACAGGCCTTGCATAAAAACCCTGCTGCAAGCTACTAGTTAGCCTATGGTCTTAATGGTTTGCCAAAAAATACGGCTTATTATGCCGCCGCCGGAGCTTCTTTCGGGACTTCTACGGTTGCTTCTAAATCGATATTAAAGCGAATCTCTTCACCCACCATGACACCACCGAGCTCGAGCACTTGATTCCAATTTAGACCCCATTGCTTGCGGTTGAGCTTACCGCTGGCACTGGCCCCGGAGCGAGTTAAACCGTAGGGGTCGGTAATTGCTTCGGAAACGTCAGCTTCAAAGGTAACGGGATGTGTCTGACCGTGCATATCAAGATCACCGGTAATGCGATAGCTACCGTTACCCAGACTTTCGATGGCCGTGCTTTCAAACTTGATGCTCGGGTAGTTTTCAACATCAAAAAAGTCTGCCGAACGCAGGTGTCCATCACGCTGGGCATCGTTGGTGTTTATGCTGGCTGGATCAATGCTTGCTTCTATGCGACTCAGCTTGCCATTCTCGGTGTAAATGCTGCCCTCTAGCTTATTAAAGCTGCCACGCACCGTGGCAATAGCCATGTGCTTAACCCTGAATTCGATGCCGCTGTGGCTGCTGTCAATATTCCATTTCGTCATTAAAAAACCTCCGGCTTTGATTGCTGACTTCAAAGCAAACCCTTGTCTTTGAAAATCATAGTGGATATTAAATCATAGCACTATAAAATGTCAAGTGGTATAATAACAAAACTGAAATTTCAGCCTGTTAAAGTAAGTCAGTAGGTTTGTGGTTAGTAGTCGGTGGTTTGTAGGAAAATCCCTAGTTTCCACCTCCTACTAACTACTTTCTGCTTTTTACTTTCCTCTTGAGTTTATTACCAATCCTTATAGCGATCCCGGTGAAAAACATAGGCGATGCTTATAGCAACCATAGTTGACACCAAACTGGTCCCACCATACGAAACCAACGGTAAGGTTATGCCTGTTACCGGGGCGAGTCCTAAGGTCACACCAACATTAACAATCACCTGAAACCCAATCAGTATGAGCACACCGATAATTACAAACTGATCGCGTTCATAAGGACACTCCGCCGCCATGGCTACCAGGCGCCAAAACAAAAGGCCATAAAGCAGCAACAAAGCAACCGCGGCGACAAAACCGCCTTCCTCGGCTAAAACCGGAAAGATAAAATCCGTGTGACGGTAAGGAATAAAACCAAGCTGAGATTGCGTGCCCTGTTTATAGCCTTTGCCAAACAGCCCTCCAGAACCAATGGCAATGCGCGACTGAATCACCTGATAGCCGCTACCCTGGGGGTCGGCGGTGGGGTTGATAAAAGAGATAAGCCGAGTCTTTTGATGTGGTTTTAAATTAGGCCAAACAACCGTGGGTACAGCCACCGCAAATACCAGGCCAAAGAGTAGCAGATGCTTCCAGGGAATCCCCCGCAGCAGCAACATGCCCGCTCCCACTGCGGCAATTACCAAAGCGCTGCCTAAGTCGGGCTCAAGAAAGATAAGCGCAAACGGCAGGCCAATGAGCGTAAGTGGACGAAGATAAGTGGTCAGGTTGCCGATGGGTCTTTCGTGCAGGACAATGGCCAAGGCCAAAATGAGCGATATTTTAACCAGTTCCGAAGGCTGAAAGCCCGGCAACGGACCCAAATAAAGCCAGGATTTGGCGCCATTGACCTCGGTGCCTATAAGCTGGGTCAGGATGAGTAAAAAGATGGTGAGCACATAGCTGGGAAAGGCCAGACGCATGATCCTGCGCCGCCCCAGCCACAGCACTACGATTATGGCAACAAACGCCACTCCTAAAAAAATAGCCTGTTTGACAAATTCGTTGCTGGGTGCAGCCGTACTCAAGGTCAGCAGCCCGGCAGTCAGCAAAAAGGCAACAATCACGGGCAAAGTGATTTCAAAGCGAATCATGACACCATCACGCTCATAAGGCTATCAGGCCAGCAGCAGTGCTTGGTGAAAACCCCTCACCAAAATCACAAAACGGCTGAAGTAAGCTTTGCTTTCAAGCTTTTACTCTCCCCGTCACTGATGCGAAACGACCGCGCCGGTTAGGATAGTCCATGATTCTGCAGGGCTTTATAAATACAAATTAAAAATGGAAGTGAAGAGCAGCATGTCTAAAACATATGAAATCGCCAAGGAGAGCTTGCGCCAGCAGCCCAAAACCTGGCTTATCACCGGGGTGGCGGGCTTTATCGGTTCAAATTTGCTCGAGGCCTTGCTAAAGCTGGATCAGCAGGTAATTGGTCTGGATAATTTTGCTACGGGCTACCGCCATAACTTAGAAGACGTAAGGGCCGCCGTCAGCGAAAAGCAGTGGTCACGCTTTTACTTTATCGAAGGCGACATTGCCGACATGACTGCCTGTCGCAAGGCTATGCAGGGTGTGGATTACGTTTTGCACCACGCCGCTTTTGTCTCGGTGCCAGCTTCGCTTAAAGACCCTCTTGCCGCTCACCGCAGCAACGTCACGGGCTTTCTTAATGTGCTTATCGCCGCACGCGACGCCAAGGTTGGGCGCGTGGTCTATGCGGCTTCAAGCGCCAGCTATGGCGATGACCCTGCGCCTCTTAAAACCGAAGCGCAAATTGGCAGACAACTGTCACCTTATGCCACGACCAAGTACATCAACGAACTCTATGCCGATATCTTTGGCAGCAGCTATGGCACGCAAAGTATCGGCCTGCGCTACTTTAATATCTTTGGTCGCAGACAAGACCCCAACGGTGCCTATGCCGCAGTAATCCCTAAGTGGATCGACTGCTTGCTAGCCGGGGAGCGTTGTGTCATCAATGGCGACGGCGAAACCACTCGCGACTTTTGTCATGTGGAAAATGTCATCCAGGCCAATATCTTAGCGGCAAGCACCACTAACGACGAAGCTATCAACCAGGTTTACAACATCGGCAACGGCGGTCGCACCACCTTAAACGATCTTTATGAGCTCATCTATAGCAGTTTGGCCAAACATAAACCTTCATTAGCTGACGTTAAGGTAAGTTATGGGCCTTTTCGCCCGGGGGATGTGCGTGACTCACAGGCCGATATCAGCAAGGCTCAAACCCTGCTGGGCTATTTCCCTGGCTATTCGGTAGGCGACGGGCTCGAGCAAACCTTAGCCTGGTATCTTAGGCACAGCGAAACAAGTGGTGAAAAGGTCTAGATTTCTTAGCCCAAACTGCACTTAGGCCGCACTTGCTCCTTAAGCCAGGTCTCGGCCTCGTCGGCACTTAATGCCGGAGCAAAAAGATAACCCTGAGCGAAGTCGCAAGCCAAATCCTTGAGTTGCTTAAGCTGAGCGCTATTTTCGACTCCTTCGGCAATGACATCGAGTTTTAGATTGCGGGCTAGTGCGATAATCGTCTGGACGATCTCAGTGTTGTGCTGCTTAATACCCATGTGGCGAATAAAAGAGCGGTCTATCTTTAGGGTGTCCAAAGGAAAGCGGTGCAGATAACTTAGTGAGGAATAGCCGGTGCCAAAATCATCGAGCAAGACCTTTACACCCTTGACGCGCAATTCCGCTAAAACCTGAGCGGCCAGGTCGGTACTGGCCATAATGGTGCTTTCGGTAATCTCAAGCTTTAGACGTTCAACACTAAGACCCATTTTAGCGATGATGCCAACAATCTGCTGCGCTAAATTACCCACCATAAACTGGGTGGCGGAGAGGTTCACGCTTACCGATAAGTTAGCGACAGTGGGAAAGCGCCTTTCCCAATCAGCCATCTGGCGACAGGCTTCATGCAAGACCCAGTCGCCGATCTCGATAATCAGCCCCGTTTCCTCGGCTACCGGCAGGAATTCCGCCGGGGAAACCATGCCCCGCTCAGGCTGCTGCCAGCACAGCAATGCCTCGAAACCCGCTAAGCCGCCGTCGGCTAAGTTGACTATCGGTTGATAGTGGAGTTTAAATTCGTGATTTTGCAGCGCTCGGCGCAAATAGTTTTCTATCTCCAGTCGCTTCACAGCAATTTCATGCATGGAGTTGTCGAAAACCGAATGAGTCGCCCCTAAAGCCTTGGCGCGATACATGGCAATATCGGCGTCTCTTAAAAGTTCATGTGGTTCGCGAGTACCGCTCGAGCCCAAGGCAATGCCAATGCTGGCGGTGGTAAAGACTTCATGACCGGCAATGATAAAGGGTTGCGACAAAGACTTTTGGATGCGCTCAGCCGCTCGCTGGGCATCATCTTCCGAGCTTATCTCGTCTAGTAAAATGGCAAACTCGTCGCCGCCTAAGCGTGCAATCGTGTCGCTTTCGCGCACGCTGCGCTGCAAGCGCTTGGCCAGCTCGATTAACAATTGGTCGCCGATACTATGCCCCAAACTGTCATTGATGACCTTGAAGCGGTCAAGGTCTAAAAACAACACGGCAAAGGTCACAGCCGGGTCACGGTGGCGATGTTTGATGGCCTGCTCGAGCCGGTCCATGAACAGGACTCTATTGGGCAAGTTAGTCAGCGCATCGTGTAGAGCGCCATGCAAGAGCTGATCCTCGACTTGTTTGCGGTCGGTAATATCGCGTGATGAGGTCACCAGATTGACGAGCTGTCCCTGCTCATCAAAGATTGGCTGAGCGAAGGTTTCAAACCAAATATAGTCACCCGAACTTTTGCGAATTCGGTAATTTATCAGCTGGCTTGCCTGAACGTCTGACACAGGCAGGTCGAGCTCGATGCGTACCGACATCACATCCTCGGGATGAATCAGCTCATAGAGTGTCTTACCCAGCAAGTCTTCCGGTGCGTAGCCCAAGAGATTTTTACTAGAGGGGCTAAGATAGACATAACGCCCCTGGGCGTCATGCAAACAAACCAGATCACTCATATTCTCAGCCAGCAGTCTAAAGCGCTGCTCGCTACTTTCCGCTTCGGCCTGCAATTGCAAACGCTGCAAAACCACGCCGACTTCTGCGCCAAAAGCCTCGGCCATTTGCCGCGCTTCTTGATCAAAGGCATCTTCAGAACTCATGCTGTCCAGCGACAAAAGCGCAGCCACCTTACCAAAGAGATGAATTGGCACCGCCAAAGCAACCTTGATTTTTTCAGTGCTACCCGCTTTTTGCAAATTGGCATTGCGTTTGGAGTCCAGAGTGTTCTTATTGACCTCGGCTAAATTCTTAACCAGATAGGAAGCTTGCCCTGTGCCGCCCTTGCCAAACAATAATTCAGCCTCGCTAAAACTGATGGTCTTTAGCGTTTTTAAATCGTATGACACAGCGGCCACAAAATGATAGCGCTCATCGTCACCGTTTAGCAAAATGCTACCTGCTTGCGCCCCGGGAATCAGTTTTACCGCACTTTCTAAGAGATACTGATAAAAGTCCGGGGTTATCTCCCGGTGCAGCAGTTCGCCAACCAAATCAACCAGCGACTTCTGAAACTCAGCCGAGCGCCGCAAGCTTTGCTGAATCTGCTTATTTGCGGTGATGTCGCGCACCAGCATGAGCACGCGCCGCTGATCAATGCTTGAGAGCCGCGCCTCATAATGACTGTTCTCTTTGGGCCAAGGCAAAACATACTCGACCGTTTGCACCTGATCTCTTTGCAACGTCAAGCGGATTTTCCGCTTTATCTCAGCGGCTACCTCTTTGGGAATCATGTCCAGCTCGGCGATGTTTTTGCCCAAGAAATCCGTCACCTCGGGGTGTTCTGCATCAAGCCGGTAATCTAAGTAAACCCCGTTTTTATCAAGGGTGAAGATAAGGTCAGGCAGAGCTTCGACAATAGCCCGCTGATAACGCTCGGAAGCACGCAACGCCTCCTCGGCTCCCTGGCGCTCGAGCGCATTGGCGAGAATCTTGGCCACCTGCTGCAGCAGGGCAACAAGATCAGCGGTCCAAGTCTTCTCCTGGCGTACGGCATCAAAGCCCAAAAATCCCACCGCCTCTTGCCCCTGAATGATGGGCACCACAATCAGCGACTTCACTTGCTGTGCTCTTAAGAAGTCTGCTAGCCGCCCGGCTTCGGCAGGTAAATCTTGCAGGCAATCAATATGAATGGTCTTGAGTCCGTTTATTTTCTGCATCCACCACGGGAAGCGAGTTATCGGCACAGCCTGCAGATCACCAATATGAGACTCGATGCCCTCGGCGCACCATTCGTGGGTATTGCGCAGCAAAGCAGCTGGCCGCCCCAGAATCTTAAAGACATAGCTACGGTCGACTCAGGCAAATTCACCAATGGCTTTAATGGCCCGCTGAATGCCGTCATCGATTTCTGCAAAAGGCGTGTTGATAAATTCCGCTGAAAGCTGGCCTATGAGCTCTTGCAACTCAGTGGAGTCTGGCTTTATCTTCCCGTCTGGCTCAACAGGCAAAGCACGCAAGACGATAAGATAACCACTCAGCTGACCCTTGGCAGCCAAAAGGCTCGAGCTACTCAAGCTAAGCTTGCGTCCTGTGGGCAAATCCACCCCGATGTCCCCTAGAGACATATCAGAGATTTCAGCTGGTGAGGACAAAACCTCTCCCAGGGGCTGACCCACCCTTACTGTTTGCCCCAGGATTTGTAGCGCCTGCGCATTTACCGCGCTAATACGCAGTTGCCTATCGAGGACCAAAATCCCATCCACTGTCTTCATCGTTTCCCTATCATCATGTGGATGTGGCAATTTGTATTTCTGTCTGCCTTTCTCTGCCCCAAAGATAAGGTCGATGATATGGTATAAGGCTCAAGCAAATTATGTTAACCAATTTTAAGTGTTCTTTAGCTACGAAAATCTTACTTTTTAGCTAAATTGGCTTGCTGTTGGCTTAAGCCGGCATTTGTCAGCTTATTATGTTTTTGGCTAGGTCGCTGTAAGCGCTAAACTAAGTCATGGCCGACGACCCCTTTGCGCAAAAGGTCTTTTTGCAAACCCTGGACGACCCCCTGTTGACCGCACGTTATTCAAGCGGTCACCGTCGCCGCGCAGGCCAGCTACAAGCTTTTGTCAAGAGTTTGCACCAAACAGCCGAGCCGTATCTTGGTCTTGGTGGCAAGCTCGAGCTCTTAGTCATAAAACAACAGGATTGGCGTCAACTCTTTAGCTATCCCTACGGCTGGCCCTTTACCCGCAATAAACCCGCTGCCGCCGGGGTGAGTATTATCGCTGCCGCCGATTATCCGCTGCGCTTTTTGCACCGCTGGGATGACATCTTTGTCCGCGCCGCCAAAGCGGGACACGGCCCTCCCGGGGATTTGCGTGAATTTCTTGATTTGCTCATCGGTCACGAGTGGGGTCATGCGGCGGCAAACCTCTCGGGTTTGCGCAGCCGGGTGAAATGGTTTGACGAGCTTATGGCCAGCTACTTGTTTTTGGCGGCGCTTAAAGAGCTCGAGGCCGAGGTGCTCTATGCGCGTTTTCTGGACTGGGCGGAACTAGAAATAGCCGGCAGCACCGTCAGCCGGATTGACTTAGGCGCCTTTGAATATCCTTTAAGCCGTTTGCGTTTTGAGAATTTGCTGTGGTTTCAGGCGGTGTTTACCCTGCGGGCCGCTGAGATGCTAACAAAGTGGTCCTGGGATTTTCCCAAAGCCCTGGCTGAAAAATTAGACCAGGCCAATCGGGGCGATGTTGCCAGGGCGCTTGTTGAGATAGAGCCAAGTTTCAAGGACTGGTTTGCCATCTTTGCTGCAAATAAAACCGATGCCATTAAAAAGCCGAATTAATTTCGGCTTTTTAATGCGAGCAGCACGAGAAGAATGAGACGGGTGGTTTTCATATCGTTAGGGAATTAATCGAATTTGGAAAAACTCAACGGAAGGCAAAGGAGTATTTGGGCGTTGGCGCCGCTTGCTGACTCTGGGAACTTTTTATGAACCGGCTGACTCTAAGAAAGTGAGGCCATGTCCTTAAGCTCTAACTTGGAGGTCAAGATGAAACTTCGTTATTTAGCTCTTTTCACCGCCGCCGCTTTTTTATTGGCCGCCTGTAGTCAGGCCCTACCCCAAAATCAACAAAGTCAAGACGAGGCCCAGGCACAAAGTGTCATCCTCAGTGCGGTCGATGAAGCACTTGAGGCTCGAGCCGCCGAAGACGGCACGGACTTAAGCGCCCAGAGCCTAAGCCCGGGTTTGAGCGCTCAATCGGTTGAGCCTTTTATCGTCATCCGCCGCACGGGCATGCGCCATTCGCGCCAGTTAATCAGCCTCAATGTAGACTTTGTAGCCAAACCTCCCACCGCCGTTGCTATTATCGAGCTAAATCTTAGCGGCACGGCAAAACTCTGGCAGGTCTATCCTGATGGCTCTGTACCACGGACCCTGCTGGGCGAAAAACCCATCGACATGAGCGGCGAGCTAGTCGTTACCGCGCAAAAACTGACAGATGGCTGGCGGGTTGTTTCAGTTGAACCCACGGCCCTAAGCCAGGGAGAATATGCCGCTACAGTTGAGACTTGGTCGGTGGACCCCGACCCCCTGATTCCCGGCTACGACGATAATAAAGCCTTTGCCAGTTTGAGCGAGGCTGACAATGATGAATTTTTGGTCACCGCTCGGGGTCGGCATCTGCGCGCCAGAGGTGTTTTGAACGACAACGGTGTTTTACCGGACGAAATCGCTAATGATGATGATTATGCCGGTTTTGTCGAGGTCGGCCCCGATGCCCGCCCCGGTTACCATCTGGCTTTCTTGCATGCGCTTAATTACAGCAAAACCACGGATTTAAGCGTGGATGAAAACGGCGACTTTATCTATCCTTATACCGATACGCTTTTACCCCTCACCGTCGAGATCGTCGAAACCGATTAAACTTGAGCAAGATGGCAACAAGTATCCACCTGCAAACGCCTTTCCCTTTATCGGGGCGGGCGTTTGCCCTTACTCTTAGCAGCTCTTTGCTAAGCTGGTGGGCAACTGTGTGGCATCCGTTTCGCCTTGCTGCTTCTTACGAAGCCTCAGAAGAAGACCGGCTGGTGGCCGCCGCCAAATACGGCGACTCGGAAGCCTTTGAACGCTTAATCGAACTATATGCGCCGCGTCTAAACGCGGTGGCGCGACGCTTAATCGGTGACGACCTTGCCGCAGACATCGTGCAAGACGCCTTTTTAGCCGCGCACCGGGGCCTAGGAAAATTTCGTGGGGCAGCGAGCTTCTCAACCTGGTTGCACAAAATTGTCATCAACCGCTGTCGGCAGGTAGCCAAACGGCAGCGAATCCACGAACCGCTGGCCGATAATCTGATCTCTGAGCACAGCCAACCCGAACAGCAATTAGAAGCGACCCTGCTAAGAGAAGGGCTCGAGCAAGCACTTAGACAGTTACCAGAACCCTTTAGGCTGGCGCTTAGCCTGCGTGAATTTTCCGAACTGTCTTATGCGGAAATCGCTACAGTATTGGGTACGCGCCAGGGCACGGTCAAAAGCCGCATTGCCCGGGCCCGGGCAATGCTAAAAGAAGTGCTCGAGCGCGAGGGCTTTAGCTTATGAAAAAGACTCCGGCCACTATTAACAACGAGCGCCTCAGCGCTTATCTGGACGGCGAACTCTCCCGCGAAGAAGCTAAAGAGTTTGAGCAGTTGACGCTTAGGCCAGAACTGCAACGTTCACTAGAGCAGCTAAAGCTTATCTCGACCCAGTTGCAAACCGATGAACGTGATGAAGCCGTGGCCTGGCGCATCAAACAGGCGCTACGCGCCAATAAGCCAGCGCGACGCAGCCGCCTTCGCCGCGCCCTACCTCTAGCCGCCGCGGCAACATTGGTGTTGGCCTTGTTCGTCCTGCCGCAAATAAAGCCTCAGCAGATGGTTACACCAAATGATCTCTATGAGCAGTATCAAGAGGCATTTGCCGACTTTGGTTGATTGCTGGGTGCCAAGAGTTAGTGTGCCGACGATATTTGAGACTGCACTGCCAGGCGGGCAGAACTTTGGCGCTTCGCTGACCCCTAGCGAGAACAAGTAGTGATAATGGTAGCCAAGAAATGAGAACCATGATTTTGCATAACGTTAAGAATTCAAGCCTAATCCACCTAAGCACCCGCGCGTTGCTGTTTATATTGCTGCTCGGCCTGGGTTTTGTCCTGGCGCAAATAAGCCCGGCGGAACGCGTCTTTAAGCTGATGCTTGAAGCGGAGCAGAGTTTGGAAATCATCGGCGAAGTTAGCGAGACCATTAACTTTCCCCCGCGCAATCCGGCAACGCGGCGCGCCGAGCGATTTAGCCAGCCTCCCAATATTTCTCCCGGCTTAATAAGGCGAAACTTCAACCTGTCTCTAGCCGGAGACAACATGATTGCCGACCGGCCCGTCATTGGCTTAGACCTCATTCCTAAAAACGGCCTAAGCCCGCGCTGGCGTCTCTGGCTTGACCGCGGCACCGGCCTTCGTCTGGCCTATGAACAACGCAACGCCTTGGGCGAAGTCTTATCGGAAGGGCGTTATGAACGCGTCAGAAGCATCAGGGCGCGGCCAACGGTCAGGGCGATTAATCCACCCGAACTAAACGAAAGAAGCCGCAATACGCTTACCCGCCTTTTGGGCAGACGCGACTGGCCCCCGGGTTTTATACCGGTTAAGCTCGAGCGCAGCAATTTAAGAGGACGTCCGGCTTTGCGCATCACCGCCTGGGATGGCTTAAATGGCTTGTTGTTGCTGATCTACCCCAGCCGCGACAGCAATCCCGAGGGTCGCTATATTCGCAGTGTCCAGGCAGGCCGCTTGACGCTTAGTGTGCTGAGCCCCTTGCCAGCCGACGCGCTTGATAGCTGGCTGCAAAGATTGGCCGAACCCCTTATAAAACTAAGCGAAGAAGAAATAAGCAGGCTTTTTGACTCCAGACCTTAGCTGGGGTTAATCCAGCTCGAGCACGTCCCGATAAAGTCGCCTATAAACCTGGCGCAGTTCGTCCTGACGGTCTTTGGAACCGCAGCGCACGATCAGTTCATCAGCCACCTTGAGTTGCTTGATGGCTAAAGGTTTATCAACCTGGCTAAGCGCGGCCTGGGCATAGGCCAGCGCACCCTGGGCCAAAAGTTCCGGTCTGAGCTTGAGCGTAAGCAAGTGCTCATAAAGCTTAAGAGCGCGACTCTGATCTTTTTGCGTAATAGCCAACTCTGCAGCGGCAAGATAATGCGGATAAGCCCCCTCGGGCACCCCAGCCTGTTCGAAGTGATAACCAATCAACTTTGACAGGGCCAGTGGTGCGTGCTGCTCGAGCCAGCTGGCAATGCGCAAATGCAAGGCCGGACGGTCACCAAAGGGCACCATACGCATCACGGCGCGCCTTAGCAACTCACTCTGAAAACGAAATTCAATTTCCCCGGGAATGCTCGAAGCCGCTGCCTTGACCAGCAGGTTTTCCTCGGTCAGCAGGCGCAGGTTGCGCTCGGCCCGGCCACCATCAAGCTGGCGCAGCAGCCCTTCCCAGCAATGTTCACCACAAAGGGCGGCCTGGGCCAACGCCTGTCGGGCCGAAGCGGGCAACATATCAAGCCGCGCTTGCAGCAGCGACGCCAGCGAACCGGAAAACGAGCCCGTGGGCGTGGTATTGAGCGCCCGACCCAATTCCAGAATGTTAGCCGGAATTCCACCCACCTGTGATACCAGCGAACGCGTCGCCACTTCCAGCACCGGACTCACCACCTGCTCGAGCAGAGCCAGACTCTCCTGTTCGCCAAGTGACGCAACGGTCAAAACCTCCTGCTGTCCACTCAGAACATGCTTGCGGCTGGTCCGCACGATCATGATAGGGCTAGCGCCCTGGCCCAAGTGTCCAATCATTTCTTCTAAGGCGGGGTCACGCGGACTGTTGTCGATCACTAATAACAGGACATTACTCTGCTTTTCGGGTGCAGTCACCTGAGTAAGTTGCGCCAGCAAACGGCTCCAGGCCAGAGCAGCCCGATTTGATCTCCGGCGCTCAATGCGCCGCTCTTTAGTAAGAGACTTACTTTTTGGCTCATCGAAGCCCAGACTTTTTATGATGGTGCGTTGCCAATAGGGATCTTGGGAAATATCGAATGTCGATAGCTTGGCAATGACCTTTTGCTGTTTTAAACGCTCGTCTTCCCCCAGTTGCAAATCAAACAACTGATTGGCCAGGCTGCGCCAGTTGTCCTCGGTATCGCTCGTACTCGACTGGTCACCTAACCAAATCACTTTGCTGCTGTAATCGTATCTGATCAGCTCTTCAGCAAATTCGCGCATTAAGCGGGTTTTACCACTGCCCACCTCGCCTACCAGCCATAGTTGCCGGGGCTGTCCTGTCGCTAAAACCTGCTGATAAGTCTGCCACAGTGCCGCTCGCTCTTCGCTGCGCCCAACAAAAGACAAATCGGCATAAGGGTCCGTTTGCTGCTGCTGGCGCGTCGCTACAAAGCAATAAGCCTGTTGGATATCGGGGAAGCCCTGCAAAGTCAATGGCTGACTTAAGGCATATTCTAAGTTGTGGCGTGTCGCCTCATAAGTTTCGGGTCCGGCCAATACTTCATCAGGCTGAGCTGCCGCTTCTAAGCGCGCCGCCAAATTCACGGCGCTGCCCATCACCGTATAGTCCTTGACCCGTCCAAAACCCACCGAACCAGCAATAACCACTCCGGTATTGACCCCTGCCCGCCCTCTTAAACTAAGGCCTTTACTATTGCCGATAGTCTTGATGGCCTTAAGCCCGGCAGCGGCGGCCAGAACCGCCCGCTGCGCATCGTCGGGATGTGAGTGTGGCGCCCCAAACAAAGCCACCAAACCATCGCCCTGAAAGGCGTCTACATAGCCGTCGTAGTCTTCGATTACCCCGGCGACCACCGTCAGGATTTCGTCGGCTAAATCACGCAATTCTTCGGGATCAAAACCGTGAGTCAGATTGCTAAAACCGGCGAGATCGATAAAAACTATGCTGACACGACGTCGTTCACGCCCAATGCGCCGGGCGTCTAGAGGTGCTCCGCAGATCCCACAAAAGCGCATATTGGCTGGGTTGGGTGCAGCACACGATGGACAGATCATAAGGTCTGTCAAAAGTATACGTTTTTGCAAGCACTGGATTGGTGATTCAGAATAGGGTTGGCTACTCAACCAAGCCCAAAAAGGGCAGTGGATCAACCCATTTGGGGCTTTCTCCAGTCTGAGGAATCCCCACATAGAACCTCAGGGTATCGCTATTAAAGAGGGTACCCCCGCCAAGGTAGCCAATCACCTCGCCTTTTTTTATCAGGCTGCCTATTTGCAGTTGTGGGCGCTGTAAGTTCACATAGGCAGTAATAAGTTGTGGGGAGTGTTGAATGGCCACAAGATAACCACTGTTGGCCCCCAAATTGGACACCAGATAGACCCTGCCGGATTCCGAGGCCCTGACCGCAACCCCCGGCTGTTCGGCGCGCAACAGAATATAAGCCCCCTCCTCGCCATAGCTACTGAGCAAACGCGGTTTGGGAAAAGGCAGCGCCAGGTCGGCGTTGGCATCACCTGTGGGAGCAATAAGTGCAGTAACGGCCTCATCGGCCTGTCTAGCCTGTTCTAGCAAACGCTGGCGCTCACGGGCCTCGACCGCAGCCTGGGCGGCGCGGCGGCGGGCCTCTTCGGCTTCACGCTTTAGCCTGGCAATCTCCTGCTCACGGGCTTGCACAAATTCTGCGATGCTTTGCTCGAGCTCTTGTTGCTCTTCGATAAGTGCATTGCGCATAGCAAGTTGTCCCTGTTGAGTAGATTCGAGTTCGGCAATGATTTGCGTGAGTTCTGCCTGACTTGCCTCTAGGCGCTCTTGATTACTGCGCAGTTCTTGTTCTTTGGCGTTGCGCTCAGCAACCTTAGCAGTAAGTTCGGCTTGTTCTTGTGCCAGCGTTTGCACCGTAAGGTCAAGTTCTTCTAAAAGCTGTACATCTTGTTCAGCAATCAGCGACAGATAATAGTTCTTTACGCGCAACTCGTAAAATGACTCTGCCTGCGACAAAATACGAGTGTACCTGCCACCCCGTTGTTTATAGAGGCTTAACAGCAAAATTTGCAGTTTTTCTTTTAGGCCCTCTAATTTTTGCTGTTCCGCTACAATATTGGCCCGGGTTGCTTCGAGCTGCAATTCTAAGTCGGCGATCTCGCCAAGTAAAGCCGTGCGCGTCTGGCGCAAATCAGAAAGCTCATTGCTGATACGGTCACGTTCGTCAAGACGGGTCTGTAACAAAGCAGCGGTATCGCCTAAAGCTTCTCTGATGCGGGCCTGTTCTTGCTGGCGCTCTTCAACCAATTGCTGATATCTGGAAATTTCCCGGTCTAGTTGCCGCGTTGTTTCGCTCTCCTGTGCCAAGCCTGACGAAAGAAACAGCGGGAAAATCAAAAGGCAGAGCAGACGTCGCAAACACATGATGTCCTACAGTTCCTCACGCAAATGCTGCGCCACCGATATCGCGCTGCCAATAAGCCCAACTAACAGCGCCAGCGCCGCCAACAAAAGGGTGATTTGCCCTAGCAGAGCCGGGTCACGAACAAAGGGCACAAAGCGCAAACTTGTCGATAAACGCAGCACAATAAACTGATAGCCGGGTACGACCAGCGCCAGAGTGATCACTGCGCTGAACAAACCCAGTAAAAACCCCTCGACAAGAAATGGCGCTCGAATAAAACCACGCGTCGCCCCCACCAAACGCATGACCTCGATTTCCTCACGACGTGCGGTGATGGCCGCGCGAATCGAGTTGACAATGGCAAAAAGCGCACTGGACAGCAAAATAACAATGAGAATGGAGCCCGCCACCCTTAGGGCATCGTTGATAGCTAAAAAGGTCTCGACTTCATCCGAACCATCCTGCACTTCCTCCACGCCCGGCAACTGCCGCAGACGCTGAGATACCAGTAGGGTTTGCGCCGGGTCCAGCAAACGCAATTCGATGGTGGTAGGCAGCGGGTTGGACACCAGGGCGGCTGCTTGCTGTAAATACGGCAAATCCGTCAAAAGTGAACTCATGGCCGCATCCGCGGAGATAAGGTCGGCCCTGGCTACCTCCGGCCAACTGTCAATTTCGCTGTATAAGCGTGAGGCGTTGGCCTCAGGCGTCAGATAGACGGCCAGCTCGAGCTCTGTCTGCAATTCGTTGAGCAGCCGGTTGAGGTTTAGGCTCAAGAGGCTAAAGCCCGCCAAGATAGTTAGTGACAGCGTCATGGTAGTAATCGTAGAGACGCTGGCGACCCAGTTTCTGCGAATGGCGCGCATGGCTTGTTGCAAGGCGTACATACTACTCCCGTTCGTAACGTTAAGCCCTCAAGTTTTATCTTTATACCAAGGATTTTAGTGAGAGTTGGCGAGCTTTTGTCAAATGTTGTGGATGAAGGTCTTCAAGCGGCGAGCTTATCCTCTCTGATGCCGTCGATGAATATCACATCTTGAACCACATCCTTTAGAAGTTCTGAGCCTTTGAGTCTCAGCCACCTTCTTTCAGCACTC
>JASBUK010000086.1 GCA_030147925.1 Trueperaceae bacterium | reverse complement strand
AAAGCTTTCCTCAAACAGCTTAGACCCTCACTTATTCCTGAGCTCATGCTCGCCTTCTCTGACGCTGTCCTTGCTGTTACCCCGCTTGATGTTCAGCAGACCTTTCATCACTGTGGGTATATTTGATGCAAATGCTATTACACGCCAGCGGAACCGGCCTTAAATCCCTTTGGCAAAGCTTTATGAACAAGAAAGCTACTCGCGCTTATATAAATTGCTTTATTCGTGTCATCAATGTAATCGTCTAAGGGGACGCTCGCGCGAGCGATTTTCCTGGCATTGCATGCCAGGAAAACAGCACTCTGGTATTACCTTCACCCTGCGAAGCTCTGGTATACTTTTATGTTTTGAGCGGTGACCCCCAACAGGTTGTGGTCATCCGCTTCGCCGGCGCAGCCCGCCGAATAAGAAGGTTCGTTTCCTGATGTGCTTTAGGGAGGCATTGACTCTTGCAAAACCTCATCGTTCGCGGTGCCCGTGAACACAATCTCAAAAATATCGATTTAGAGTTGCCCCGCAACAAATTCATCGTTTTTACCGGCGTGTCCGGCTCGGGCAAATCGACTTTAGCCTTTGACACGATTTATGCCGAGGGGCAAAGGCGCTATGTCGAAAGCTTATCGGCCTATGCCCGCCAGTTTTTGGGGCTGATGGACAAGCCCGATGTCGATGCCATCGAAGGTTTGAGTCCGGCTATTAGCATCGATCAGAAAACCACCAGCCACAACCCCCGTTCCACCGTGGGCACTGTTACTGAGATTCACGATTATCTGCGTTTGCTGTTTGCTCGAGCCGGCATACCGCACTGCCCGGTCTGTGGACGCAAGATTGAAAAACAGTCGGCCACCGAAATCGTTGACCGGCTGCTAGAGCGTCATAATAAGGCTCGAGCCCTGATCCTGGCACCGCTCATCCGTGGGCGTAAAGGCGAATACAAAAAGCTCTTTCAGGACCTCAAAAAAGAAGGTTTTGCCCGGGTGCGAGTCGACGGCGAAGTACAAACTCTGGATGAAGCGTTGCGCCTCAATTTAGAGCGCTATGAACGTCACGACATCGAAGTGGTGGTAGATCGCATCAAGATTAATGGCGAAGACCGCGCCCGCATGGCCGAGTCGGTAGAGTTAGCCCTGCAAAAGGGCGAAGGGCTGATGCGGGTCTTTTTACCAGATAGCGGCCAGGACGAACTGTTTAGCGAGCGCTTTGCCTGCCCCGAGCACGGCACCGCCTTAGAGGAGCTCGAGCCCCGGGCATTTTCCTTTAACAGCCCCTACGGTGCCTGCCCCAGTTGCACAGGCCTGGGCAACAAGCAGGAATTCGACCCCGAGTTGGTCATCCCCGATCCCACGCTGTCCATCTCTAAGGGTGCTATCGCTCCCTGGAGCCAGGGCCGCAATGACGGCTCCAAAGTCTTTTACTGGGATCGCCTGCGGGCACTGGCCGACCATCTGGGCTTTGATCTGGACACGCCCTGGCGCGAGCTGCCACAAGCGGTTCAGCAAGCCCTATTGCACGGCAGCAAAGACGCCATCGAGGTCATTTACAAACGTGGCGGCAAGGAAACACTGCGTTTTAACGCCGAGTTTGAAGGGGTTATCCCCAACTTAGAAAGACGTTACAAAGAAAGCGCCTCGGATTACGCCCGGGAAAAAATCGAGGCCTTCATGTCGCTGGTCGATTGCCCACAATGTCAGGGAAGCCGCTATAAACAGGAAGTACTGGCCGTAACCGTGGCGGATAAAAACATCGCTGAACTTTCGCACATGACGGTCTTAGAGGCTCGAGCCTTTTTTAAAGACCTTAAACTGCCCGAACCCGGCGGCAGCATCGCCCGGCCTATCATGCGCGAAGTCAACTCGCGCTTAGGCTTTTTGGAAAATGTCGGCCTTGATTACCTGACCCTGGACCGCAGCGCCAACACGCTTTCCGGGGGTGAGGCGCAGCGCATTCGCTTAGCCACCCAGGTCGGCTCCGGACTGACCGGGGTGCTCTACGTCTTAGACGAACCAAGCATCGGCTTACACCCCCGGGACAATAACCGCCTGCTCAAGACCTTGCTGAAGCTGCGCGATCTTGGCAACACCCTTATTGTGGTGGAACACGACGAGGAAACCATGCGCTCGAGCGACTTTATCGTCGACTTAGGACCTGGAGCAGGAGTACATGGCGGGAATGTCGTGGCGGCGTCCTGTCCGGAAACGCTTATACAGGATGAGACTTCGCTCACGGCGGCCTATTTGCGCGGTGAAAAACATATCCCGGTTCCCGATAAGCGCCGCGAGGGTAACGGTAAACGCCTTAAGGTTGTCGGTGCTCGCGAACACAACCTCAAAGACATAGATGTCGGTATCCCCCTGGGCACACTCTGCTGCATTACCGGGGCATCCGGCTCCGGCAAGTCAACCCTGGTCCACCGCATCCTGCACGCCAGCTTGGCCAAGCAACTCTACCGGGCCAAGGAAATACCCGGGTCTCATAAGCGCATTGACGGCACCGAACATGTCGACAAAGTCATCGAAATCGATCAAAGCCCCATCGGACGCACGCCGCGCTCTAATCCGGCCACTTATACCGGCATCTTTACCGACATCCGCGACCTCTTTACCCGCGCCCCGGAGGCCCGCAAGCGCGGCTACAAACCCGGGCGCTTTTCTTTTAACGTCAAGGGTGGCCGCTGCGAGGCCTGTAAGGGCGACGGTACCGTCAAGGTCGAAATGTACTTTCTGCCCGATATCTACGTACCTTGCGAAGTCTGTAAGGGGGCACGCTACAACCGCGAAACTTTAGAGGTAAAAATTCGTAGCAAGTCTATTTCCGACGTACTGGACATGACGGTAAACGAAGGTCTGGAGTTTTTTGAAAACATTCCCAATGTGGCCCGCAAACTAAAGCTCATGCAAGATGTCGGTTTGGGCTATATCAAGATAGGTCAGCCCTCACCAACACTTTCGGGCGGTGAGGCGCAACGGGTCAAGCTTGCCTCCGAGTTGGGCAAGCGCTCCACCGGTAAAACTCTTTATATCCTCGATGAACCCACCACCGGCCTGCATTTTGAAGACGTGAGCAAGCTGATGGGCGTCTTGCATCGCTTAGTTGACGGCGGCAATACCTTAGTGGTAATTGAGCACAATCTAGACGTGATTAAAACCGCCGACTGGATCGTTGACTTAGGCCCTGATGGCGGCGTGCGCGGTGGCAATATCGTCGCCGAGGGAACACCCGAGGCAGTGGCTGAAACAAGCAACTCTTCCACCGGTAATTATCTGAAAAACATTCCTGAAATTGCCGCGCGCCTTAGCAAAACCGCACAAGAGGTGGCCTGAACATGACCAGCATACGCACCGCTCCACCGCCTCAAAACATCATCATCGGCATATTTCTTTTTCTGGTGGCCATTGTGTTGGCGGTTGCCCCTTTGCCTATTCTCTATCGCAGTTTGGGCATCCTGCTAAGCAGCTATCTGGCCTTTAGTACCGGGGGTATGACCCTTGCTTATATCGTGGCCTTGCTGGCTCCACCCGTGGGTATCATCAGCGGGGATGCCAACTGGTTGATTATGCTGCCGATTATGCTCAGCTCGAGCTTAGTAGCTATACTGGGGCTCGAGTACGCCTGGCGTTATCCGGCTATTGCCGTTTCACCACTGCTTTATCTGGCGGTGACCTTTGCCGCCTGGCAACTTTCAAAACGTGAGCTTTTCGCCATTGACCTGCCCTGGGGTTCTGGCAATCTCTGGCTTAGTCTGCACGCCTTGATCGCTGTAGCGGGTGTCTTGATTGCCATTTATATAGACCGCCGCCGCGAAAGGCTCGAGCCAGACGAACAGTGACCTCCAGCCCGGGCACGCGCTTCATGTCATGATGTAAATCTGAGCGCGCTTGTTAAACACAGGCAAGAAACCGGTAGCCAATTCATGAGGCATCTGTGGCACAACGCAAAAAAAAGCAAGGCCTGGAGTTTTACCGCCCAGGTCTACCAGCGCTTTCATGACTCTCATCTGACGCTGTTAGCCGCCGCACTGGCTTATTATGCCGCCTTTTCGTTGGGTCCGCTGCTGATTTTACTGGCTGGTAGTTTTGGCTTTTTCCTGCGCAATCGTCCCGAACTCGCCACGCAATACCGCGACGCACTGGCGACCTTTGTCGCACAGCTTCTACCCCTGCAAGACAATAGTGCCGAATTGACCCGCAGGAGTTTTGACGCGCTGCTTACTCTCTTGCAAGAAGGAGCGCTCTTACGCAGCGTCATCTCACTGCTGGTGCTCATCTGGGCTAGTAGTAATTTCTTTACCTCACTGCAACTCGCCCTGGAATTGATCTTTGCCTCGCCCCAACCAAGGGCCTACTGGCGCAAACGCTTAATCGCCCTCATCCTGGTGCTCTCGGTGGGGCTTATCATCGGCTTCGAAATCGTCGGCAATGCCCTGATAACCTATTTGGAACAAGTTTTTTTAACCCTGCAACAACTTATCCGACAACTGAGCAGTCAGGAATTACCCTGGCTGCTTTCACTTGATCTCAACATCGGCTTTCTCAACGAAACTTTGAGAATGCTTATTGCCTTTATTGCCTTTATACTTTGCTTCAGATATCTGCCCAGACGCAGCAGCAGCTGGCTGGGGGCGCTGGCCGGAGCATTATTTAGCGTTTCCACCATTTTGCTCACGCGCCTGCTCCTCGCCGAGTTTTTTAACATTGAGCGTTTCAACCTTGTATACGGCATCATCACCAGCTTGCTGGCCATCTTGCTCTGGCTCTATTTTTCACTCTTACTATTTTTGCTTGGCGCGCTCATTGC
>JASBUK010000052.1 GCA_030147925.1 Trueperaceae bacterium | reverse complement strand
TAACCCAACCTTCTCTTGGAAGCAAGCTCAAAAGCTTGCCGCTGAAAAGGCAAAATATGCCTTGGTGACCGAGCAAACTCAGTTAGCAGCCTGACAATGAATGTCTAGGACAAAGGTCGGAGATTATGGAACATTCCTGTTTAAAATTCCTTTCGTTAAGACAAAGATTGTTTACGATTATTCCTGTAGTCACCAGCGCACTAAGCTCCTATACCCTATGAGCCCGCTGGCTGACAAAGTAGGTCTAAAAAAGAGTTCAGTCGACATTCGCATCAAGAAAGGTAGCTACCGCAGTACTCCCAACTTGCTCTTGTGTCACCGTCCTCCATTGGCAACAGGCCAGCAATCTCTGAGATTGTGCAAACGCCGTGGCAAATAAAGCACTCGTTCCTATAAGGAGAGCCACTACGGTAATCAGCACTCCCAATACGGCAGAAAGCCAGATGATTCCCTTCCGAACAACGCTTTTCATGCGCTTAGCTGCCCTTGACGCCTAGTGTTCATTTTTAGCAACATGGCAATGGCCAGCGATATCAAAAAAGAGGCGATGCCGATATACATCGGTAGGCTTGCGGCTTGCTCACGGTACATAAACGCAAAAGCACGCAAATTGTAATAAATCAAGTAACTACCAGCAGCCAACAACCCCAAGCCGCCAACGTACTTCAGAAAAGCACCAGCGGCCTGCATGGAGCGAAGTGCCGCCGTCTTGCCTAAGGCAACGGCCAAAGATAGCCCTGTCAACACTAAACCCATACCAAGACCGTAGGCCACAAAAGCCAGAAAGCCATTGACAAAACCTGCAGCGAGTACGCTGGAGACCACAATCATAAAGACTGGTAGAGTGCAGCCCAGCGAGGCCAAACCATAACCAACACCAAAAATCACGAAACTACGTGAACTTCTGTCGCGTGGGGCCTGTTGAGCGCCACTTAGCGCAAGTGAAGGAGCACGCCCTAGCAATGTCGCCACACCCGCTATCAGCAGTAACACAGCGACAATCAGCACTACCCAGGGCACAAAACGCGCAATTGCCGCACCCAGACCAGCCACCAGTAAACCCATAACGCTAAAAACCGCCAGCGTGCCGACAGACAGTAACAACCCTGCCCTGATACCTCGCCCGGGGCGTGGTTTTCCCTCATCCTGTCCCAGGTAATATGAAATGTACGCAGGGAGCATGGCTATGCCACAAGGGTTTACAGTCGCGAAGGCTCCCGCCACAAAAGCCCAGGAGAGCACAGCCCATTCCATCAGAGCAGGTCCCTTACTATGCTTCTAAGTGTGCGTCCCTTGACGGCGCCATCTAAGCGACGCACCTGCTTGCCCTGCCGATCAAAAACAAAAGTTGAGGGCATAGCGCGCAATTTAAAGCGGTTTAATGCCACATTGCCACTTTTATCCATAAAAACCGGATAAGGGATGTCCAATTGCGAGATCATTGCCCCAGTTTGTGAAACTGGAGTCTGCAAAGAAACACCGATTATCACCAATCCCTCACCGCTAAGCTCCCGATAGACCTCTACAAAATCAGAGACTTCAGCCCAGCAGGTAGGACACCAGCCTGCCATAAAGTTGACCACGACTACCTTGCCAGCATAAGCAGCAAGGTCCAGCGTTGTGGCGTCTCCCTGAATGCCTGTTGGCAAAGGAGTACTGGCGTTAGCCACGTTATCTGTGTCTATCACCGATTGACCGGCCTGTCCCTGGGCAAACACCCAAATTGCCGCAGAAGCAAGTGCAAGCAACGCCAGCCCAATCAGAAAGTAGCTAACACGATAGTAGCGAGAGGTTGATTCTGTAGGCTGGTCGGCATCGTAACGAATTCCATCTGACTTATTTTGCTGTTTCATGGGCAACCTCCAACTTAGACTTAATCGCCATAGGGGCTTTGCTATCGACAGCACAGGCCCGCTTATCTCGCGCCAGCAACCACCAACCGCCGCCCATGCCCAGCAAAAAGAGGACGGAACTGACGATGATAATCAAGATTAGATTCGCGTTGATGAAGCTCATGACTACAGCACCTCCCAACCACACGCCTAACAAGGGTAAAACGATCACTAAATGACAAGGGCAAAAAAGAAATCCCAGTGTCATCAAGGCATATCCCTTAACACCCTTGCGTTTTGCCACCGTTGCGTTGGCAGAAGGTCTCAAGTCTTGACCTCATCTCTCTTAACGGCATCAATGGCTGCTCGGACATTGCCCAAGCAGCAGGAACCCTGGGGGTTATTGACTTCACAACCACAACGTCCTGCTTTAATGTGCCTCGTAATGGAGTCGGTGATGTAGTGACTCTCCCCCGAAGCAACCGTGTCGGCAATACGCGCCCTTGTCCAGTTAAAGCAATAGCAAGCGGGAACATCCACTGTTGGCTCTTTTTGAAAGACTGCAACCTTTAGGTCTTCAGTTTCATAGTTCATACCCTCGGCAAAATAAGTAACGCCACAGTCTTTATTTGAGCAAAAATAATAGGACAGTTCAGGTTTAAGAGTTGCCAGCGCAGCCGGTTTAAGCAGACTCTTTAAGGTGATGATTTTTACGGATTTACCCTTTTGACCACATACCGGGCAACGATTTACTTGAGCAACGGGTTTAGCAGTTTCGGAAACCGCACAACAATCAGAGGATGTTTTTTGCATGTTGGAAGTATAAAGTCTCCCCTTAACAGGAGAGTCAAGCGGAGGCAATAGCAAAAGACCAGCGTCAAATGGAGCCACACTCACATTTAGGTAAAAAGGCATACCTACTTTAGCGCCAAAACCTGCCAACCTAAATACATCGATGCTGAGAGCGCACTTAAGTATCGGTCAATATTGCCAAAAGCACCGCTTATGAAAAATAGCTCTTATTTCTTAACGACATGAAAAGTATGGCTCTGATTTTTTTCGGGCTACTCGCCTAAAAAGCCGCAGGGGATTTGACCTTTTGATGGCACCGATATTGACCAAATTCCGCTAAGAACAAAGCCCTAGGAGGATAAAAATGAATTCAAAGCATTACGACGGTATTGTCATCGGCGCAGGACAAGCAGGGGGGCCGCTAGCCGGGGCACTCGCCAAGGCGGGCTGGAGCATAGCTCTAATCGAAAAGGAGCATGTCGGCGGTACCTGCGTCAACGAAGGTTGTACCCCTACCAAGACGATGGTAGCCAGCGCCCGTGTGGCCCATCTGGCTCGCCGAGCCGAAGATTACGGCGTCAAAACCGGCCCCGTTAGCGTTGACCTCAACAAAGTGCGGCAACGCAAACGCGATATCGTGGAAATGTTTCGTAGTAGCAGTCAAAATAGTCTGGAAAAGATTTCCAACCTTGACCTGATCATGGCCCAGGCGCAGTTCAGCGGACCCAAGACCCTTGAGCTGACTCTGCCAAACAACAACAAACGGCAAATCAGCGGCGACAAAATTTTTGTCAACGTGGGGGCTCGAGCCAGCATGCCACCCATCCCCGGACTAGCCGAGATTAACGCCCTTACTGCGCGTACCATGATGGAGCTTGACGAAGTGCCGGAGAAATTCCTCATCTTAGGTGGCGGCTATATCGGGCTCGAGTTCGGTCAGATGTTCCGCCGTTTTGGCAGCGAAGTCACGATTGTCGAGATGGCGCCCCGCTTTTTACCCCGCGAAGACGAGGAAGTGGCTGAAGAACTCGCCAAAATTCTTTACGAAGACGGCATTCGTCTATTAATCAATACCAAAGCCGTGGCCGTCCGGCAGCAAGGTGGTTGCATCGAGTTGGATGTAGCAAACGCAGCGGGCACCGAAACGCTTACTGGCAGTCAGTTGCTGGTGGCAGCCGGACGCCGACCCAACAGCGATAGTCTGAATTTAGCGGCTGCCGGCATCATCACAGACGCCAGAGGTTTTATCGTTGTAGACGAGAAATTAGCGACGACTGCCAGCGATGTTTACGCCCTTGGTGATGTCAAGGGCGGCCCCGCTTTTACCCACATTTCCTACGATGATTATCGCATTGTGCGTGATAATTTGCTAAAAGACGCCAAGCGCAGCACCAAGGGGCGCATCGTGCCCTATACCGTTTTTACTGATCCGCAACTTGGCCGGGTGGGTTTAAGCGAAGCAGAGGCTAGGGCGCAAGGCTTGAACATAAAAGTAGCCAAATTGCCCATGACCAGAGTTGCCAGGGCGCTGGAAACCGCCGAAACACGGGGTTTTATGAAGGCCGTGCTAGACGCTGATACGGGCCAGATACTGGGCGCTACCATTTTAGGTATCGAAGGTGGAGAAATCATGTCCGTCCTGCAAATGGCCATGATGGGCAAGGTGTCTTATGGCACAATTCGCGACAGTGCCTTTGCCCACCCAACCTTAGCCGAATCTCTCAACAATCTATTTATGACCTTAGACAAATAACGTGACTAAACAGGCAATTTTTACCACCGAAATGGGAACCATAGTACCTGCCGTGACTGCTGAGCAAATGCTCGAGCTCGACCGCATTGCCACAGAAGAATTTGGACTCACGCTTTTGCAGATGATGGAAAACGCCGGGCGTAACTTAGCGGAACTGAGCTTAGAGATGCTAAACGGGGCAAAAGCCAGCGTTGTCGTCTTGGCGGGAGGCGGCGGCAACGGCGGGGGTGGTCTTTGCGCTGCCCGACACCTGCACAATCATGGCGTTCGTGTAAAGGTCATCCTTGATCGTGCACCCGGCAGTCTTAAAGGAGCGGCACAAATGCAACTGCATATTCTAAATAAGGCAGGCATCCAAGCTCTAGCACTCAAACAGGCCCCGAATGCCATACAAAACGCCCGACTGGTTCTCGATGCGCTCATCGGCTATGGTCTAAAAGGATCACCACGGCAGCAAACGGCAGAACTAATCCTGTTATGCAACCGCTATGCCAAAAGCATAGTTTCGCTCGACTTGCCCTCAGGCTTAAACGCCAGCAGCGGGGCAGCGCTGGGGCCGGTGGTGCGTCCCGAGCGAACCCTGACCTTAGCACTACCCAAGACAGGCTTTAGTAAACCGGATGCCGATTTGAGCGAGCTTTACCTTGCCGATATCGGCATACCGCCTGAGGCCGTGCGGCAACTGGGACTGCCTTATGATTCACCGTTTGAGTGCGGCTACCAGCTAAGACTCAGTTGTAACAGCGGGGCAACAAGGCGGTGTCGTGATGAGCTTTGAGTTTTGGTTCATGCTGCCCATCTCCATTTTGATCGCCACGATAGCTATGGCTTCGGGGGTCGAGGGAGCCACCTTTTTTACGCCGTTGTTTTTGCTGACTTTGGGTCTGCCGCCAAAAGTAGCTATCGGCGTAGGGTTGGCTACCGAGGTTTTTGGCTTTGCCAGTGGTCTCTTTGTCTATATTCGCAAGCGTCTTATCGACTACCGGCTGAGCGGAGCACTGCTCGTGGTGACTGTACCAACAGCTCTGTTAGGCACTTATTTGTCGGGCATTGTCCCCCCCAACGCGCTCAAAGCCGTTTTGGGCATCGGCCTTTTTGCCATTGCCATCAGCTTTTTCCGCTCTCCAGATCACGAAGAAGTTAAGGCCATTAACGCCGACATCGCCAGGGGGAATCATCAGGACAAAAGCTGTCTGGAAACTGCTGCGGGGGAAGAAATTTGTTACGAAGTCTGCAACCGCAGTGAAGGGCGCTTGATTTCCGGGCTTGGCGCCCTGTTTATTGGCATGGTTTCAACCGGACTCGGTGAAATGAATGGTTTCTTTTTGTTGCAACGCTGCCGCGTACCCAGCCGAGTTGCCGTTGCCACCAGCGTACTGGTTGTCGCGGTCACGGCTCTAGACGCCTCTATCGGCCACGCCGTAATTTTTGTCAGAGAAGGCGGTGACTATATGGGTGCCGCACTTAGCTTGCTAATTTTTACCGTACCCGGTGTGATTATTGGCGGACAGCTTGGCCCGATGGTCGCCAGCCGCATATCGGCCAAACTGCTCGAGCGCAGCATGGGTTTTCTCTTTGTATTTGTCGGCATGCTGATGCTAACCGACGTGCTTATGCAGCAATTTTAAGCCTTGCCACGCTTGATGACTTCATCGTTAGCATTTAAGTAAACACAAAGCTCGCCTTTGCAATCCGGCTCAGGGTGGGCTTCAGCCCAACTTAAGCGCAAAGCCAGATCGTGCTCGAGCTTTTGCAAATCAGCAATCCGTTGTCTAACTTCAAGCAGGTGTTTGGCCAGTTCCTGGCGTACTTCATCACAGGGTTGTATGCCTTCATCACCTAGAGCCAGAATATCGCCTATCTGACTTAGGCTAAAACCCAACGCCTGAGCGCTGCGAATAAAAGTTGCTCGTTTGCTCATACCCAGTTGGTAATAACGATAACCGTTGTCACCCCGTTCGCTTGTCAAGAGTCCTAAGTCTGTCCAGTAGCGCAAAGTCTTGACCGTCTCCTCTGTTAATTTCGCCAGTTTACCTATGCTCAGCGTCATAAAGCTATTTTAGCGCCTAGTTTCTACCTGCTTAGCTCCGCCCAACACAAGTCCTCCAAGCAGTGTGCCGTCATAACTGGAGCGTTCAGACTAAATTCAGACTGATTTTGGCATTCTATAGTTCCGGAGGTTTTATGAAAAAACGACTGTTCGTTATTACAACCATCGTCTTAGCCGTTTTATTGGCCGCTTGTACACCCAGCGTCAGGTTAGCGGGTCCGGACATCAACGTACCTGTCAATTTAGGCGGGGGCAGTGGTGGAGATAATGGTGGAGGCTCGGCTGGTGACAACAATCAGCAATCCGCTACGCCCACAAGCCCCAATGTGCAGGCAGGTAATGCGGGTAATCTTGATAGCAGCATCAAGCTCCTGCCGGGTAATAGCTTTCCCTTTGAGGACGGCTTTGAAAACTTCTCCATCGGCCAGGTAGTAGCCGTTGCCGCACCGCAGAACTACGGCATCTTCCGCGATGACGGTTCCGACGACCCCAGCTTTGCGAAAATCGAGGAAACCTTTGATACCCAGGGTCAGGCAGGCAAAGCCATACAGATCAACTCCGCCAACACGAACCCCTTTAATGAAACACAAGGCGTCCTGACACTTGGCAGCAACAACAGCCAAAACTATCGCGTAAACTTTGACTTTAAAGCGGATTTGGTGTCCAGGAGTTTTCTTACGCTCAGGCTAAACATAGGCGCAGGCGGCTCGGCCTACTACAAAGTCACTATCGACAACCGCGCAGGCAGCGTAACCCTGGATAAAGTCTTGGGCGATCAAGTTGTCCAGGTGGTCAATCGTGACCAAATGGGCTTTAATTATGCGGATAATATCTTCCGTCAGGTCGAGATCATATCTCAGGCGGGCACGGTCAAAGTAGTGATTGACGGACGCACGCTTATCGACTACAGCGATAATGATCCCAACTATCAAACAGGTGGCTTCGGCATAGGCTTTAGCGGTGGCGGCAGGCTCTTTATTGACAACCTAAGCGTTGATCAGCTCTAAAAATCAGCCAATTCAGGAACAAGAAAAACAGGACAGGCATTCACCCGTCCTGTGAGGTTTAACCCCCTAGAGAAGATCTTTAGTTTTCCAGGCCTTCAAACGGCAGGTTCGAGGCCTGCACGCCGTAAGCGCCTTTACCCACAGCTATCGTGTGCACCACGGTGCCGCGGATCAGATCAATGATGGATAAGGTGGCGTCACCATTGTTGCTAACAAAGAGCCAGGCGCCATCCGCACTGAGGTCAAGCTGCTCGGGCTTGGCCCCTACCAAGATGGTCTGACGTAATTCACCGCTAGCACCATCAATAACGGCTACAGCATTTTCATTACTCAAAGCTGCATAGACAGTACTACTATCCGGACTGACTCTTAAGGCATGAATACCTTTACCAACCGGAACCGTAGTTACCTGTCCCTGGAGCACGTTGATAATCGATAGCGTGCCGTCACCTTTATTGCTCACATAGGCAATTTCACCGTTTTCACCGCCAACGGCCAAGCCACGAGGTTTGGCGCCAACGGCAAAAGTCTGGGTCACTTCCAGTGACTTGGTATCAACTACCGTCATGGTGCTGTTACCGGAGGTCGCCAGATAAAGCAGGCTTCCATCTGGAGTCAGTTCGCCGTCATGGGGTTCCGGCAAATTGGTAACAGTGGCAACAACTTCCCAGGAAGCCGTGTCGATTACCGAAACCGAACCCTCATCGGTATTGGTTACATAAACGCGCTGGCCGTCACGGCTGGCAATGGGGTGTGTCGGACCCGTGCCGACGGCAACTTTGGCTACGATATTGCCCGTAGCGGCCTCATAAACCCAGAGACTGTTTTGTCCCAGCATGTCCTGATGTTCAGCAGGCTTGTCTTTGAGGTCATGCGCACCGGCGTTAATTACATAGATCAGTTTGCCGTCCGGGCTGCCGTTTAAAATATGCGGATTAAGCCCGGAAGGAAGGCGTTTTAATTCTTCACCGGTCACCCTGTCAATCACACTGAGGCTGCCTTCCATGCCGTTGGCCACCCAGGCGGTAGGGTTATCGCCTTCTTCACCGTGGGCAAAAGCCACAGAAAATACCAGTAGTAGCGCCGTGATACTAAGTAGTCCTGCTTTAAATAATTTCATCATCAATATCTCCATTTGCAAATTTTTCTTGTGAATACCTGTTTAGGTCAAATACTCCGAGATTTGAAACCGCCCCAATTGGGGGTTAAGTGGAAGTTAGTAGAAGGTGGAGAGTAGAGATTTTCCTACCAACCACTCACCACCTCCTACCAACTGCTTTAGCGCATTGTCTGCGTAAGCGGCAAACCCTGTTGCTGCCAGGCCATCATGCCGCCGTCAAGGTTTTTGACGTTGGTATAGCCCATTTTAAGCAGCGATTCCGCTGCATATTCGGCCATGCGACCGCTCATGCAATAGACGATGATTTCGGCGTCTTTGTCTTGTGGCAACTGGTTGCGATAATTTTCCATGCGGTCAAAGGGCATAAAGCTGTCGGTACCGGGAATCTCGGCATAGTAGGGCACGTGCACGTTAATCAGACGATAGTCTCGTTGCTCTGACTGGAGCTTGTTCCACAGCGATTCTGCGGGCATATTGTAAAAAGTGCCATAACGAGTTTGCATGGGAATCCCAGGCATATCCATCTGGCTATTGTCCATGCCCTGGTTGCCCATCATAGTGCCATTATTGCCGCTACCCCTCATGCCGCCGCTGTTGTTGCCACCCATATTGTTATTACCGCCGCCCATCATGCCTTGGGCACCGGCCAAACCAAACAGGGTCAGGGCAAAAACGCTGAGCAGTACCAGTAATTTATTTTTCATATTCCGCTGTCTTCCTTTCATTTTCTTTGCTTGAGTCAAATAGGATTTTTTTGCTTCAATGGTCCTTATTTTGATCAAGCTCTCCTTTCTTAAGTCTTAAGCAATGTACCGAGTCTGTGTTGCGCTGTCATAAAGCTTCTTTAAAGCTGGTGTAAAGATTATTGCTTTATGTTTGCGCCAGTTCTTTTTTAAGTTGCTGGAGTGCTTCATCGATAGCACTGTCTTGCTCGAGCACCGCTAACTCTTTATCAAAGTCCAAATCCTCCTCTAGTTCTCTTAGCGCCTCGTGACGATCCTCCGCAGTCAAAATGCGCTCCTCCATCTCGTCAAAGGCCTGCGCAGCCGAGCCGCCATCCAAACGTGAATTCACACGCCGCACAGACTCGGCAGCGTCCACCCTTTTTTTGCGAGCGAGCAGCAATCTGCGCTTGCTCTCAGCCTCCTGTAATTTGGCATCGAGTGCGCGAACTTGTGTCTTTAATTTTTCGACAACCTGCTGCTGGCTACTAATCTGCTCAACAAAGCCCTCTGCTAGAGCTTCGACCTGCTGTTTGCGTTTTAAGGCTTCGCGGGCCAAATCCTCACGGCCTGTGCTTAGTGTCTTAGCGGCCTGCTCTTGCCAGGCCGTGGCCTGTTCTAGATAGCTGCGGCGTTCGCGCTCGAGCTTTTTAGTTTCGGCTAAAGCACTCGCCACTTCAACCCGGGCTTCGACCAGAGCATTTTTCATATCGGCCAAAGCCTGATTGATAATTTTTTCGGGGTCTTCAGCCCGGCTTATCAGTTCGTTTATGTTGGCTCGAATGAGCCGATTTATACGGTCTAAAATGGCCATATTCTTTCTCCTTAAGTAGTAAATAGTAGGTGGTAGGTAGTAGGTGGTGGGTGGGAAAAGTGTTTTTAGAAAACCCCCACTTTCCTCTTTTTACTTTTCACTAACCACACAACTTGGGTTGCAGCGCCAATTTACTGCTCTAGCTTGGCCTCCAGCTGGCTAATACGCTCAGAAACCTGATCGGCTTTTAGCTCTGCCTCACGGTCTTTAAGTTTCGCCTCAAGTTGTGAAAGTTTTTCTAAGGCAAGCTTTAATTCTGTAACGCGGCCTTCGACACGCTCTAACTCTTCTTCGCGCTCGAGCTTTCTGCTAAATAGCTCCCTGGCCCTTAAGCCGTCTTCTAAATTGGCTTTGGCCTTGGCCTCGAGCTTTTCCACCTCACGCAGCAGATTCACCTGTCGCTCGGTAAAAGTCGAGAGCAGATTCTGAATGGAAATGCGTTCTTTTCTTAAGGCCTCACGTTCCGCTCTGAATTCGACCTCTGCAGGCGAAAATTCCTCTGCTTTGCCTTCCCGCAAAAGATCGATGTCACGCCAGCTCAGCACCCCGTCCTCAGCACGCTGCTCATAGCGCAGATAGCTATCGCGGTCAATACGCCCTGAGGCATAGAGCTTTTGCAAGGCTTCACGCAAGGCTACAGCCGGGTCTTTGCGTTGCTGTGTCGGCTCATCTGAACCCTGTTTGTTTTGCTTTGCCTGATCGGCCAGCAAATAAATGAAGTGTCCCATCATGTTAAACAGACCTCCTTTTACAATAAGGAGTTTAAAAATTGCGTATTTCGCTTAAATAAGGCTTTTGTAAAGGCTATGTAAAGTGTGCAGAGCGGTGCCGGAATTCTAGGGGCTAGTCATGAGAAAAAAAAGAGGCTGCAGATACAGCCTCAAGTTTGGCTTAAACCATTAACCGTAATATTACTCGTGACCACCAAGGTAAATGCCGTGCCAGTTGTGCACCCAGACCTCGCCAGTTATGGCGTTAACGCTCAGCATACCCTCGGTTTGCTCGCGGCCATAATCAAAACTGTAATATCCCGAGAAAGCTTGCGCAGAGCTAACGGTGGCACCGGGCAGGTAGTTGCTTAAGAAGGTCTCGGCCAGCTCTTGTGCAGCGGCTTCATCGTAACGAGCCGTGCCGCCAAAACCAAAACCCATCATGCCGTAGCGGGCATTCCACATCATGTTCGGGCCCATTTCGGGGTAGACAGCACCCGTGTAGCGGTCCATAAGAACTTCGCCTAAACCTATGCCGTTAGCATCTACGATCTGAGCATAGTAGTTGTTGCTAAAGACCATGAAGTTCTGCAGGCTGGCGTCAGCAGCAAAGCTCTGAACTACTGCGGCCAAGCGGCTCTGGGCGTCAGCTTCAGAAATCGGCTCAGTGTTGGCGGGATAGACCTGCATCATGCCTGCGCCGCCCATCATTCCGCCCATCATGCCCATGCCGCCACCCATCATGCCGCCGAAATTACCATAGCCGCCGCCATAACCGCCCATCATGCCGTAGTTGCCGAAATTGGGATTGCCGTAACCACCCATCATGTTGCCGTAGCCATAACCCTGATTGTTGAAGTTCTGGTTGTTGAAATTATTACCCATCATGCCCTGGGCCAGTACCAGACCTAAGAGTGCTAAACCTATGATGCTGATTGTAATGATGACGTTCTTTTTCATGATTCATCCCTTTCTTGTATTCGGGTTTAAACCCGTTGTTGCCGACTATTGCGTTGCTGCTACCAGATATCGCAGTAGCACAAAAATTCTTCTCTATCCATCTCGCCTAAAGCGTAGCTTTCGCGCAGTTTGTTAAGAGCCAGCTCCGCCGTCAAAGGCGTTTTGGCTAAATCAAGGTGGAAGACCTGTTTAAGACCGCCAGTGAATTGTCTAAGTCTCGCTAAGCCGTATAATCCGTTGTTGCCTGGCCGAATGACATGATCTAAACCACCCTGTTAAAACTCACTCGAGATCGCGTTTTAACTGCTCGTATTCTTCTTTGTTTATTTCACCCTTGGCATAGCGTTCGCGCAGAATGTCCAGTGCTCGATCACTAGAGGCTCGAGGTCTGTCACCACTACCCTGCCCAAAGCCTTGAGTGAGATTGAGCGCCCGCAGCAGATAAACGATACCCAGAATAATCAGCGCCCAAAAGAGGATCATGCCGATCCAACCAAAAGCGCCCATACCGTAACCGTAATAACCCATCATTTCAAAACTCCTTTTAAGCTGCCTTTAGCGTCTCAAGCGCGGCTTGTAGGCGCTCTTTGGCTTCTGTTGGCAGCGTTGCTAACTCAGTTTTTGTCTTGCTGTCAGCTACTTCAAACATCACCTCGGGATCGAGGATGCTCACTTCCACCTGGCCATCTATTTCACGCAGCACCACATTGCAAGGCAGCAATAGTCCGATGCTGCGGTCGGTACTTAGGGCGCGGAAGGCCAGTTTGGGGTTGCAAGCGCCGAGAATCTCATAGCGCTCGATGTCTTCCCCAATTTTTTCTTTTAGTGCACCCTGTACATCAATCTCGCTAAGGATGCCGAAGCCTTGTTCTTTAAGTGCGGCCAAGACTCTGGTTTTTACCTCGTCGTAGCTGCCGCTGATGGTAGTTTGCATGCCGTAGTTTGCCATTTGTTTCACCCTACTTTCCGATCTTAGCTAAGACCGTTTCTAATGCTGTCAAATTCCTCTTTGTCAATTTCCCCGTTGGCATAGCGCCGCCTTAGAATCTCCACGGCCGTTTCTTCCTGGGGTTGCTTGCTGGATGTCTCTGTACCACTGCTTTGTGGAAACATCGCTCTGATTACATAAATTGTTATCAGCAAGATAACAATGATCCACAAAAATCCGAAACCCATCATGGCAAGACCTCCTTCCCTAATCTGGTCTTAGTTTAATGAGCTTGTATTTCGACGTGATAAAGCAATTGTAATGATTGTGTAAAGATTCCCAATACAGCTTGTATTTTCATTAACAGCCTTGGGCTCGAGCCCAAGGCAAAAAAGGGAAGCGCTAAAGCGCTTCCCTTTTTACAAACTTTAAGTTAGTTACAGTTTAGCCCTCGGTAACAACAATCAGGCCTTCCATACCGGCAATGCGGTGACCGGGGATCGTGCAGTAGTAGTCAATTTCACCTTCTTTGTTGGCAGCAAAAGCAAAAACGGTGCTGTCGCCTTTGGCAAAGGTGTGCTCAGAACCGGCTTCAAAATCCGGGAAAGCTAGGTCGTGCTCAATGCCGTCGCCATTGACCAAGGTGATTTCGATAATCGCATCATGTTCGACTTCTAAAGTGGGGTTAACAACACCATCAAACTCGCCACCGACGCCCACAAAAACCATCTTGCCGTCGCGTAATTGCGTCTCTAAGGTAAAGCTGTAGTCCGCCACATACTCTTCTACATTGCCTTCATTGTGGCCACCAGGACTGGCAAACGCCTGCGAGAAAGCAAAAATAAGGCTGAAGATTGCTAGAACTAAAGTGATGTTTAGGGTTTTGTTTTTCATTTCTTCTCCTCCTGCGTAATAAAGCTTCTTAAGCTGCAGCAACTTTATGATAGTTATCTCCTCCCCCCCAGGGCCAAATGTCCCGCAAGGGGCAAATGTCCCGGAAAAATATCCCTCACCGTTAATAATCGGCAAGGGATGAAAAACTTGGCTGTTATTTTAACTTGGCTGCGGCTGACGCCTCTCATACCAAATCCGATTAATTTCTTAAGCGTTATGAAAAGCCATCCGTTTCATTGTTCAGCCTATCGTTCTCACTACGTTCTAGCCCACTCGCATTAAAAAACCGAATAGTTCGGCTTTTTAATGGAATCGGCTGAGTACCCGACAATTTTACAAAAAGGAGTTCTCCAAGGAGAATGTTTAGTGCAAATAAACAGTTAAGGAGAACTCGAATGAAGCATATAGGACTGATGAGAAGTTTGCTAGCCATAGGGATAAGCATTCATAAGTCAAGGTTCGAATGCCTGAGCATGCTGATGCTGGGTATCGTCAAAGCAAGAACTGTGAACTTAAAAGCGGTGGTGAGCGTAGTGCGAAGCTGGGCATAGCAGTTTAGCTTTCGGTAGTAACGGGCACGCCGAGGGTTTGCTGAATTTTGTGTTTCAAGCCGATAGCTGTAAAGCTGTTAGGAAAGGAGACGCAAAATGGCAGATAGAAAACGAACAGCGATTGATCCTGAGGT
>JASBUK010000051.1 GCA_030147925.1 Trueperaceae bacterium | reverse complement strand
ACCCAACCTTCTCTTGGAAGCAAGCTCAAAAGCTTGCCGCTGAAAAGGCAAAATATGCCTTGGTGACCGAGCAAACTCAGTTAGCAGCCTGACAATGAATGTCTAGGACAAAGGTCGGAGATTATGGAACATTCCTGTTTTACCGACATAGGTGTGGGTTTTGCCGCTAATTACTGGACACAGGTCTTTGCCAAACCTGCGCTCTAGCTAAAGAGCATCATTTAGAGCACGACAGTTTGATCTTTGGCACGAAACTGTCGCTCGTAAAGATCACGATAAAGACCTGCTTGGGCCATTAAGCTTTCGTGGTCACCCTGCTCGACAATGCGTCCGTCGTCAAGCACTAAAATGCGGTCGGCGCTGCGCACCGTACTCAGGCGATGAGCAATTACAAAGGTAGTACGACCCTGCATCAACGTTTCCAAGGCTGCCTGAACTAGCGCCTCGGATTCGCTGTCAAGCGAGCTGGTCGCCTCATCTAAGATGAGTATGCGCGGGTTTTTTAGCAAGGCTCGAGCAACCGCCACCCGTTGACGCTGACCGCCGGAAAGCTTGACACCGCGCTCACCCACAATTGTCTGATAGCCGTCAGGGAAGGCCGTTATAAACTCGTGTGCGTTGGCGGCCTGGGCTGCCACCTGCAGTTCATCGTCGTTAGAGCCAGGCCTGCCGTAGCGAATATTCTCTGCAATGGTGCCGGAAAAAAGCTGTGTTTCTTGGGGCACAATGCCGATATTGGCTCTTAAGTCCTTTAGTTTAAGCTCTCTTATGTCAATCCCGTCGAGCAGGATGCGCCCTGCGCTGGGGTCATAGAAACGGGGAATAAGCGTTACCAGCGTGCTCTTGCCGGCACCGCTAGGGCCTACCAAGGCAATAACCTGTCCCGCCGCGACATCGAGTGAAACGTTTTCTAAGACGTGTTCCTTACCCCGATCACCGTAACGAAAGGACACCTTGTCGAAGCTTAACTGCCCCTTTGGGTGCTTAAGCTTTTCAGCGGTCTTTGCCTCCGGTAAATCGCTTTGTTCATCAAGCAAATCAAAGATGCGTTTAGAAGCCCCCAGCGCTTCCTGAAACTGGCTGTAAAGACCTGTTAATGCCCCGACGGCACCGGCGACAAAGAAGGTGTAGAGCAAGAATTTGACCAGATCACCGGCACTTAGGCTGGCAGTCAATACCAGTTGCCCGCCGTACCAGAGAACCACACTGATGGCGCTGAACATAGCCAAAAAAATGCCGGCTATAAAGAGCGCACGCAGCACGGCGCGTTTTAGGGCGATACGATAGGACTGTCTGACCAGCACGCCATAACGATTCGCCTCAAGTGCTTCCGCCGTGAAAGACTTAACCACCCTGATGCCAACTAAAGCTTCTTCGGCGCTGGCGTTGGCGTCGGCCACGCGATCCTGGAAGTCGGTGCTGATCTTTCTGAGCCTGCGGCCAAAGAAAGCCGCAGCCAGTACCACCACCGGTACCACGGCCAGCATGAGCAGAGTCAGGCGCAAATTAGTGATAAACAGCAGCACAATGCTACCCAGTAACAATACCGATTGATTTATGAGCTGTGCCAGCGCTTGTGACACCGCCCCCTGGACGACTGAAACGTCCGAAGTAAGCCTGGAAGTAATCTCACCGGTTTTGCGGCTCTCAAAAAAACGAACCGGTAAAAAGATGAGGTGACGATAAAGTGCCGTGCGCATATCGGCGACCACACCTTCGCCCACAAGCGCCAAAAGATAAGTACGCAAAAAGTTAAAAATGGCCTGCACAAGAAAAACAATCAAGAGAAGGATAACGACGCGATTAAGCGCGGTAGCGCTGCTGCCGGACACAAAACCGTCGAAAAACTGCCCGACAAACTGCGGGAAGATAAGACCCAGGCCGCTAGCAACAGCTACAGCAACGATACCGGCAAAGAGCTGCCAGCGATAAGGTTTAACAAAAGCAAAGAGACGCCGCAGTTGCTTTAAATCGGTTCTTTGAAAACTTGCTGACGATGACGGGCGGAATGAAGGGCGCAGCATGGCTACAGTTTACGCTGGTCAGGTCAAGAGTGTCGGTAATCTATAGAAAGCCTAAAAGAAGTGAGTAGTTGGTGGTTAGTAGTCGGTAGTTTGTGTCAAGTGTCCCGTCCTGAAATATGTTGACACCTACTACCAACCACTCACTTAATTGTCGACCCTTTGAGGGAATCGGTATGACACGATAAGAAAGACGACTATGATAATGCCTATCTGGGCCGAGCAAAACCAATCCAGGCGGCAGCAAATGACGCAAAGATAAGCACAAATAGCCAAGTGATAGTCGGCGCAGCTGCAAACAGCAGTTCATATAAAGCCGCCAGTGCGCCCAGCACGGTAAAAACAACTTCCATTGGCAGGATGATAGCGACTTCGTTCCAATGGCTGGCACGATAGCCCACCCAGGAGGTGAGGCCGATGGCTAAAAGCGCCGCGCCAAAGATGCGTATAAAAGTTGAGTCAAAGGGGAACCAGTTAAACCAAGCCGCCCAAGTGGCCGGTGCAAAGAACATGAGCAGGCCAAGACTCCAGGTAAGGATGGCGTGAACAAGAAAGGTAAAACGCAAGGCTGGGGCCATTGTCACTCCTTTCAGGTGTTTATCGCTTCTTTAGCGGTTTCTGCCGTAGGCCTCGTGGCTGGAAACCCAGTCCAGCGATGAGATGGCGGATGCCAGTGAGATTTCTCCGGCTAAGACCACCGCAGCCACGATTTCCGCGAGCTTGTTTACCGTGCCTCTACCGCGACAGCCCAATAATTCCAGACATTCGCTTTGGGTGGCCAAGCCTGTACCACCGCCATAAGTGGCCACAATCAGGGAGGGCAGGGTGATAGAGATATAGAGATCATCGTTTGGCGTCAGTTCGGTGTAGATGATGCCGGCTGAGGATTCGGCTACGTTGGCTACGTCCTGACCGGTGGCGATGAACATGGCGGTAATGGCATTGGCTGCGTGCAGACCGTTGTTATTGGCCCCAGAGAGAAAGGAGCCGACATTGGACACCTGGCCATGATAGGCGAGACTGCGGGGGTTTACGCGCATATGCTGGGTCAGTACATCGTGAGTAAGCACCGCCTCGGCGGTCACGCGTTTGCCCCGTGTGTGCATCATGTTGACGTGTGAGGCCTTTTTGTCAGTGGCGAAGTTCGATTCGAGATAGAAATTTCTGACTTTATGTTGGCCGTAGTTATCCAAAATCCAGCTACAAGCCGCAAAGGTGGCCCGGCCCACCATATTTTGCCCGGCGGCGTCACCGGTGGAGAAATTAAAGCGTAAGAAGGCAAATTTATTTGACAGATAGGGGTCGATATAGAGCAGTTTGGCAACCCTTGAGGTCGCTTCGGCTTCCTGGCTGATCTCAGCTAGGTGAGCCTGGACCCAGGCGACAAAATCCCGGGCTTCTCTGGCGTCCCAAAAAACAAAGACCGGCGCCCGCTGCATGGCGTCGCCTACCACGGTTGCTTTGGCTCCACCACAGAGGTTGAGCACCTTCATGCCCCGATTGTAAGAGGCTACCAACGTACCTTCGGTAGTAGCCAGCGGGATGAGAAATTCACCCTGTGCGTGTTCGCCATTGACCTTAAGCGGACCGGCCAGACCTAGCGGTACTTGCGTTACGCCGGTGAAGTGTTCGCAGTTGCCAATGATCATATGGGGATCGAAGGAGTATTGGCTGACGTGCTGAAGCTTTGTGCCGGTTAATATCTCGACAAATTCTTGACGTTGTGTGATGGCCTCTAAAGAGTAATCATCGGCGGGGTTACGCGGGATGCGCACGCCCTCATACGGCGCAGAAATAGCGTCTTCGACGGTGAAAGCTAATTTGCCAAAGGGTTCAGTTGCTACGGCGATGGCGATTTCGTGCAGGCCGTTACTTAGTGCTTCCATTTCGATCACGGTGTCAAGACTCTTACCCAGCGGGAAATCCACGGGATGTTCTGGTGACACCGTTTGCGCCGAGACGACCTGGCCGTTGCCCAGGTCTAGGCCAATGGCGGATTTGGGGATGTCTTTTCCATCGATACTAACGTATAAGAGATCGGTGACTTGGGCATTGCTGATGCGGTTTTTGATTGAAAACCTGACCCCGTCAGCAGCGTTATTGAGGCTGCCAAAGGTGTAATTTTGCTTGAGAATCAGACTGGTAATAGGTAAGTGCTTAGACATAAGCTTTCCTTTATAAACGCTTTAAGTGCGCAATCATAGCCTTGGCCGCCTCGTTTTGGGTGCGGGTGGTTTGTTCACGAAAATAATTGGCAATCTGGCCCCCGATGACCGGAATATTAACACTGCATTCAGCGCTGATGATGCGGGTGCAGGCTGAATCCTCGATAGCTTCAAATTCGCAGGTGCCGAGCAGTTTTACGCGTTTGGATATTTCAAACTCCGCTTCCCAGGCATAACTGAGTAGGTCATCTTCCCAGACCTGATATTCGTGGTAGCCGGTGCTGTTGCCTAACGCCGAGCGGATAAAACCAGGCAGGTCGATGTCGGGGGTAATGGCGAGAATGCGCAGGAGTTGACCGTTTTCGTCTTTAACGCTCTGCTCCTCCTCCCAGCGGTTATAACCGAGTGCTTCGTAGAGTTCTTTTTGGAAATCAATATCAAGAATGCTGTCAGTCACTTGCTTTATAGGAAACGGGAAATGGTTTTTAATCTCGAAATTCACTTTTACTCCCCTCATCTGGCGTCCCGGATTTATTGCAGTATTTAAGTCTAGCAAGTGCTTTCTAATATGCAACAGGGCCAAATGTCCATTTGTGAAGCATCCCAAGATTAAGCATTAAGCTATGGCGTCGCTTTATTCTGCCAGCAACATGACGAGGGGCTCGAGCCGTGTAGCAACAGCGAACAAAGGAGAATTTCCCGGCATTGTATCTTTAAGGCAAACACCTGCTGTTAGTTGTACGTCACAAGAGCTTGCCCACCCCAACCATTGCGTCCTGAACGTTATACTCGGTGGTGAATGAAATTGCTATCCTGGACACCAAACAAATGAACTTCGCCTTGCCCGAAGACCTGCTGATGATGCAACGTTCCGTGCGCGAGTTTGCCAAACGTGAGATTGAACCTTTGGCTGCAGAGCTGGACAAAAGGCCCCAATTTCCCTGGCAGACTCTTAGCATGATGGGGGAGATGGGTCTTTTGGGCATTATGACGCCGGAGCGCTACGGCGGGGCGGGGCTTGACACGCTTAGCTATGTCGTGCTGTTAGAAGAAATTGCTGCAGCGGATGCCGCACATTCAACCATTATGGGGGTTACCAGCGGGTTGCCCCAGGACATTTTGTTAAATCATGGCAGTGCGGCACAAAAGGAACGCTATTTGCCCAAGCTGGCTTCGGGTGAGTGGATTGGTTCTTTTTGCTTAAGCGAGCCTCATTGTGGTTCGGATGCTGTGGCTATGAAGGCTCGAGCCCTTAAGGTGGACGGTGGTTATAAACTTTCCGGTACCAAGGCCTGGATAACTTCCGGTGGCGAGGCACAAGTCTATTTGGTTATGGCTAAAACCGATCCTACTGCCGGTGCTAGAGGGGTTTCTTGTTTCGTCATAGAAAAGGGCACGCCCGGCATGTATTTCGGCAAACCCGAAGAAAAACTGGGTCAGCACGCGGCCATTACCACCACGGTCAGTTTTGACGACTGCTTTGTTGGCGATGACGCTTTGGTAGGTTCGCTTGGGCAAGGCTTTGTGATTGCCATGAGCTCTCTTGATAGCGGACGTATTGGTATTGGAGCGCAGGCGGTAGGTATTTCGCGGGCCGCTTTTGAGCTTGCCCGGCTCTACGCCGCCGAACGTCAGGCTTTTGGCAAGTCCATTCGGGAGTTCCAGGGGGTAAGCTTCAAACTGGCCGATATGGCTACACGTATTGAGGCGGCACGCCTGCTTACCTACCGGGCCGCCTGGCTCAAAGACCGTGGCTATCGTGTTACTCAGGAAGCCGCCATGGCCAAGCTCTTTGCCTCGGAGACTTCCGCTTTTGTTACACATCAGGCTTTGCAAATACTTGGGGGTTACGGCTATTCAAAGGATTATCCGGCGGAACGCTACTTTCGTGACGCCCGAGTCACCGAGATTTACGAGGGCACCAGCGAAATTCAGCGTATGGTCATTGCTCGACAGGTCTACCGCGACCTAGGAAACTAGCAGTCATGCGACGCATCCTTTACGACAGAGAAGGCGAGGCCCGGCTGTATTTAACCGGGGCAGGGGTGCTGTACACCTTAGAGAATCGCTTGCTTGGTTTTGTGGCTAAAGAGCAAGTTGTGGATTGTTTTGGTAAGGCTCGAGCTTTTTTTGCCGAAGATCTTCTCTGGGATTTGGATGGTAAGTTGCTGGCCTTTGTCAAAGGGGCCAAAGCCGAGCTTGAGCTACCCACAACCAAGCCGCTAAAGGCAAAACCACAACCCGGCAAAGCCACGTTTGTACCATTTTTGTACCGAGTTCAAAAACCTGAACTGAGCTGGACATGGTCTGATAAGGATGTTGAACTTGTTTTTGCCACCGAAGCCTAAAAGGGAGGCACGCATTTGATTGACTTTAGTTTGAGCGATGAGCAGCGCCAGATTCAGTCGTTGGCACGGCAATTTGCCAAAGACGTGATCATACCCAACGCAGCTAGTTATGACCGCGAGGAAAGCTATCCTGCCGAAATCGTAGCGCAGGCCGCCGAGCTAGGGCTGCTTAATACCATCATTCCCGAAACAGTTGGCGGCCTCGGTCTGGGTATGCTTGAAGAGGTGATCATCGCCGAAGAACTGGCCTATGGCTGCATGGGGATTTACACGATTTTGATGGCATCGGAGCTGGGAATAACGCCTATTTTGTTGGCCGGTTCCAAAGAGCAGCAAGAGCGTTTTTTGAGTCCGCTGCTAGATGGCCCGAAATTGGCGGCTTTTGCACTCTCCGAGCCCGATAACGGCTCAGATGCTGCGGCTATGAAGACCCGGGCTCGTTTTGAAGGTGACGAGGTCATACTAAACGGCAGCAAGATGTGGATTTCTAATGGCGGCATTGCCGACTTAAACGTGGTTTTTGCCAGCTTTGATCCCGAGAAAAAGCACCAAGGAACCCTGGCTGTAGTAGTAGAAAAAGGTACGCCGGGGCTTAGCCACCAGAAAATTCATGGCAAACTGGGTCAGCGTGCTACCTATACCGCCGAACTTATTTTCGAAGACGTCCGCGTGCCCGCCGCCAATATTTTGGGCGAACCCGGGGACGGTTTTAGGATTGCCATGCAGACGCTGGACAAAACGCGTATCCCGGTGGCGGCGGGTTCCGTGGGGATTGCTCGCCGCGCCCTTGACGAGTCGGTGAGTTACGCCGCCGAGCGTAAAGCCTTCGGCAAACCCATAAACCGTTTTCAGGCCATCCAGTTTAAGTTAGCGGATATAAAAATCGGTGTTGAAACGGCTCGTTGGCAAACTTACTATGCCGCATATTTAGTAGACGCCGGTCTGCCGCACACCCAGGCCTCGGCCATTGCCAAGACTTACGCCTCCGATATTGCTTTTGACGCGGCTAACGAGGCGATTCAGATTCATGGCGGCTATGGCTATGTCGCTGAGTATCCGGTGGAAAAATTGCTGCGCGATGTCAAACTCAATCAGATTTATGAAGGCACCAATGAGATACAACGTTTGGTGATTGCCAGAACTTTGACAGATTAAGGATGGACAATTAACCCTCAAACTTAAACTTGCAACCCGAAACCCTTAAGGAGACCTATGAAAATAATCTGCATTATCAAGCAAGTTCCCGACGCGGAGGCGCGGATTCGCAGCACGGCTGCTGGTATCGATCTAGAAGGCGTGACCTTTGTGATTGACGGCATGGATGAATACGGTGTGGAACAAGCCTTGCGCATACGTGAGAGCGGAGTAGAAGCAGAAATCATTGCTGTAGCGCTGGGGCCAAAGCGCTATGAAGAAGCGATTCGCACCGCGCTGGCAATGGGCGCTGACCGGGCTATTCATCTTGAAACCGAAGAAGCGTTTGATCCGATCACGCAAGCGAAACTGCTAGCTAAAGTAGTAGGGGAGGAAGCAGCCGATCTGCTGCTGGTAGGCGGTAAAGAAGCTGATTGGGACAGCGCTGCCTTGGGTGCGGCCACCGCCGAGGCCTTGGGTTGGCCGCATAGTGACTGGACTACTGAGCTCGAGCTCACCGCAAATAGCGCCAAGGTCACCCACGACGCCGATGAAGGCAGTGAGGTGCTAACGCTTCCCTTGCCGGCGGTGATTACAACCCAACAAGGTCTCAACGAGCCGCGTTATCCCACCTTGCCAAACATCATGAAGGCCAAACGCAAGGAGCTTAAAAAGCTAAGCCTTGACGATGTCGGGGGCGCAGTTTCTAAGATCGTAATCCTAAAACAGGAGATTCAGACGCGTGAGCGGCTAAACAAGATCATTGAAGGTGACCCAATGGAAGCCGCGCAGCAACTCGTCAAACTCTTGCAGCAGGACAAGGTTATATAAAGGTTATATAAAGGAGACTAAATGATTTTAATTGTGGCAGAGCACAAGGACGGACATTTGCGCAAGAGTGCGCTCGAGCTAGTCAGTGCTGCTAAGAGCCTACAGGCCGGGCTTGGCGGTGACCTAGCCGGTCTGGTAATCGGGCATGATACGCAAGCAGCCGCCGGTGAATTGGCCAAGCTGCTTGACACCGTCTACAGTATTTCCGACGCAGCTTTTAGTGAGTTTCGAGCCGAGACTTATACGGCGGCTGTGGCACAGTTGGCACAAGAAAAGAACGCCAAGGCGGTGCTGATAAGCGCCTCGCGTTCTGGCCTTTCCTATAGCCCTCGCGTGGCGCTGCGCTTAGACGCGCCGCTATTAGAAGACGTCAGCAGCTTAGAGAGTAACGGTAACACCGTTACCGCTACGCGTTTTAGCTATCTGGCTCGCGTCACCGAGACCGTGCAAGCCCAGAGCCTGCCGGTAGTCATCAGCGTTAAACCCAATATCTACCCGGTTGCCGAGGCGGCGGTTAATGGCTCTATCGAAGCCGTCGATGTGCCACTGACCGAGCAGGATAAGCGTGTGCAAGTGGGCGAAAAAGTAGCGGCAAGCAGCGAACGGGTGGCTTTAGAAGAAGCCAGCATTGTGATTACCGGTGGGCGTGGCGTTGGTGGGCCGGAAGGCTTTGACAACTTGATTGAACCACTGGCCGATGCCTTGTCTGCCGGCATCGGTTCGACCCGGGCGGTAGTTGATGCCGGTTGGCGGCCCTATGGCGAACAGATAGGACAAACCGGTAAGACGGTTGCGCCCGACGTTTATTTTGCCTTAGGTGTTTCGGGGGCTGTGCAGCACTTATCGGGCATGAACCGTAGCAAGGTGATCGTGGCAATAAACAAAGACCCCGACGCACCGATTTTTAAGGTGGCGGATTATGGTGTGATAGGGGATGTAAACGCTGTGGTGCCAGCACTAAAAGACGCTATCGAGGCGGCGCGGAATTAAATTAAAGATAACGGCGGCGGCAGCTTGGTTTTTCAAAGCTAGTACCGTCGCCGCTTTTTTGATTGTTTGAGGCTACGTTGACATTTGCTGGATAAAAAGCCGTGCTTCTTAACTGCAGACTGCCTCACACCTAACCCATTAAACAAGGTGAAGAGTTAACAGCTAATCTAACAGGGCAGCAATCCCAGGCAAGGTCTTGCCTTCTAAAAATTCCAGCGAGGCGCCACCACCAGTAGAAATGTGATCAATTTTATCGGCTACCTCTGCGGCATTGACCGCCGCTACTGAGTCGCCGCCACCGACCACAGTAAAGCCGTCTAGGGCAGCCACAGTTTCTGCAATTGCCTTGGTGCCCCGGTCAAAAGGTGGCTGTTCAAAAACGCCCAAGGGGCCGTTCCATAAGATGGTTTTGGCGTTTTTTAAGGTGGCTTGATAGCTGACAACTGCCTCGGGGCCGGCATCCAGACCCAGCCAATTTTCTGGTATTGCGTCAGACGGGTATACCCTTGTTTCCACACCGGCAGCAATCTGTTGGGCGCAGACCGAGTCAATTGGTAAGCGAATTAGGGTATTTGTAGCCTGAGCACGTTCAAGCAAGTCATGGGCCAGCTCGAGCTTGTCTTCTTCGACCAGCGATTTACCCACTTCTCCACCTTGTGCTTTAAAGAAAGTGTAGGCCATGGCTCCACCGATGAGGATTTCATCCACTTTGCCCAGCAGATTCTCAATCACGCCGATTTTATCCGAGACTTTGGCGCCACCTAAGATGACCTTAAAGGGTTTTTCCGGGTTTTGCAGCAGTTTGGATAGCACCGTAACTTCGCGCTCGAGCAACAAACCGGCGGCACTGGGCAGTAGATGCGCCACTCCTTCGGTGCTGGCATGAGCGCGGTGGGCTGCGCCAAAGGCGTCATTGACATAAACATCGGCGTAGGCCGCAAGTTCACGGGCTAGGCCCAGATCGTTTTTGGTCTCGCGGGAATCGAAGCGAAGGTTTTCAATAACCGTGATGCTGCCTGCTGGAGCCTGCTCTACAAATATGGCGGTTTTTGAGGTAGCCGGACCCTGTGCCTTCTGGTAACGCACCTCTTTACCCAGCAGTTCAGCCAGCCGCTTGGCGGCAGGCTCGAGCCGGTACTTGTCCTCAGCACCCTTGGGTCGGCCCAGATGGCTCATCAGGATGAGCGTAGCGCCGTTTTCCAGCAGATGTTTAATCGTCGGCAGGGTCGCCCGAATGCGGCTGTCATCGCTGACTTTACCGTCACTTAGCGGCACATTAAAGTCAACCCGCATCAGCACGCGTTTGCCGTTTACAGCAAGGTCTTTTAAGGTTCTTAGTTTCATGATTCACCTCTTTGCCTGAATCTTCCTGAGTTGTTTGCAGCAGTAATGGTTTGCCGCTCTACCCGCACTGACTGCGATGGTTCTCTTAACAAGGGAAGATTTCAAAAAAGCCGTCACGCTGTGGCTGTGATAGCGCTAACGCGACGGCATGTTGTAAAGATGTTCTTAAGAAGTTCTTAGAGTTGTTTGGCCATGATTTCTACGACGTCGACCATGCGGTTGCTATAGCCCCACTCGTTGTCGTACCAGACCAGCAGTTTGGCCATTTTGCCCATGGTTTTGGTCATTTGACCGTCAACGATAGCAGAGTTGGGGTTACCCACGATGTCTTGTGAAACCAGGGGCTCCATGCTGAATTCGACGATGCCTTTAAGCTTGCCGCTAGCGGCTTCTTCGAGCGCTTGGTTGATTTCTTCGGCGCTGGCTTCACGGCTCAAGATGGCGGTAACGTCGGAAAGAGAGCCGGTTGGGGTAGGAACGCGCACGGCCATGCCGTCGAATTTGCCCTGAAATTGCGGCAGCACTTTGCCAACGGCCTTAGCTGCTCCAGTGGTAGTCGGAATGATATTGATAGCGGCGGCTCGAGCCCGGCGTAAGTCTTTGTGTGGCAAATCCAAGATGTTCTGATCGTTGGTATAGGAGTGGATGGTGGTCATCATGGCCTGCTCGACGCCAAAGGTTTCGTCGATTACGTTCATGACTGCAGCCAGCGAGTTGGTGGTGCAACTGGCGTTGGAAATAACTTCGTGCTTACCAGCATCATACTGGTCTTCGTTGACGCCCAGCATGATGTCAAAATCCGAGTCAGGGCTGGGCGCGGAAATAAGCACTTTTTTGGCACCGGCTTTTAAGTGTAGGGCCGCTTTTTCGCGCTTGGTGAAAATACCCGTGGACTCGACCACGATATCGACATCGAGTTCACCCCAGGGTAATTCTTCGGGGTTTCTGATTTCGCTGACGCGAACCCTCTTGCCGTCGACGATAAGACCTTCGTCGTCATAAGAAACTTCGCCGTTGAATTTGCCGTAGTTGGAGTCGTATTTTAGTAGCTGGGCCAAAGTCTTGTTGTCGGTTAAGTCGTTAACCAATACAACTTCGATACCGCGCTCATGCATGATGCGAAAAACCTGGCGGCCAATACGACCAAAACCGTTAATGCCTACTTTCATAATTTTGCCTCCTTGGAGCAAATACTTAACACGTTAGATGTTGTAACACTTCTCACTAGCATCCAAACAGGGACATTTTAACCCCCTTGCAGATGAGCTCTGCAAGGGGGGAGGCTGCAATTGTTGTTTTAAGCTGCTTTGCTCAAGCTGATGCGCAGCATTTGGCCTTCCACTTCGCCTTCTTCCTGATAGTCGGCGCTTGTCAGACCCGTAAAACTCAGCTGCTTGGCCAACACCTCGGTTTGGATGGTTTCGCCAAAGACGTCTAGTGCAGCTTTCAGCTCACCGCCGGCTTCAAGCCCCAGGTTGATGGTGTCCGAGACCTCGAGCCCGGCGTTTTTGCGGGCATTTTGCACCAGACGGATCACGTCACGCGCCAGTCCTTCGCGGATGAGTTCGGGGCTGAGCTGCGTGTTTAGCGCCGCTAAATAACCGCGTTCTTCGAGCGCTGCATAGCCCTCGGGGCTCTTGGCGTCAATCAAGAAGGCCTCGGGTTCGAAGCTGTGGGCTTCGCCGAGAAGTTCTATGACCGTGTCTTTGCCCTCACGGATGTTGCGGGTAATTTCCTTGCCGTCCAGTTCGGCAAGTCGACGCTTTAGTTCGGGAATGAGTTTGCCCAGACGCTTGCCGACAAGCGGGAGATTGGGCTTAACGGTGTAGTCGACAAAATCGGCGGTTACATCCAGATAGCGAACCGCTTTTACGTTGAGTTCTTCTAAAAGCTGATTTTCTAAGTGCTTGAGACCTTGCAATTCTGCTTCGTTGCGCACCCGCACCAGCACCTCTGGTAGAGGTTGGCGTGTCTTGACCTTCGAGGCGGCCCTGGCCCCGCGGCCCAGCTCGACGATGCGGATTAAGGCGTTCATATCCCTGAGCAAATCTTCGTCAATCAGTACCTCTTCGTACTGCGGCCAGGCGGCTAAGTGCACCGACTCCGGGGCAGTGGAGTCTAGTTGACGCACCAGATTCTGATAAAGATGCTCGCTGACAAAGGGCGCCATGGGCGCCATTAGTTTGCTGAGCGTGACCAAGGCTTCATAAAGAGTGCTGTAAGCCGCCAATTTATCGCTGTCGCTTTCGGATTTCCAGAAGCGGCGGCGGTTGCGTCTTACATACCAGTTAGAAAGCTCGTCAACGACAAAATCGCGGATGGCCCGGCTTGCCCCGGTCGGGTCGTAATTGTCCAGGCAGTTGCTTACGTCTCGCGTTAGGGCGTGAACCTTGGCGACAAGCCAGCGGTCAATCTCGGGCCGCTCCGCCACCGGAACGTCTTTGCTCAAGTCCGGCTTGTCTAGGTTAGCGTAGAGCACGAAAAAGCTGTAGCTGTTCCACAGGGTCATAAAAAAGTCGCGCAGCGTTTCTTCAACCAGATTTTGCGAAAAACGCTTGCTGCTCTCAGGCGGGCTCGAGCTGTACAAATACCAGCGCAGCGCATCGGCACCCTGGTTGTCTAACACCGTCCAGGGATCGACGACATTGCCCTTGGATTTGGACATCTTTTCGCTTTTTTCATCTACGATCAGCCCCAAGCAAATCACATTTTTAAACGCCGAGCTGTCCTGGCTGATATCGTTAAGGGCGCCTGCTGGCCGCTTGGTGGCAGCATCACCGCTGTCGGTTAACAGGGTGGCCAGCGCGTGCAGGCTGTAAAACCAGCCCCGCGTCTGATCCAGTGCTTCGCAGATAAAATCCGCCGGGAAGTTGTGCTTAAGCTCCGCTTTGTGCTCAAAGGGATAATGCCACTGCGCATAGGGCATAGAGCCGGATTCGAACCACACGTCTACGGTATAGGGGAGGCGCTTAAAGGTCTTGCCGTCTTTGACAAAGCTGATTTCATCAACATAAGGGCGGTGTAGCTCGAGCTTGCTCAAATCGCGGCCAGTGAGTTCCTCAAGCTCGCTGACGCTGCCCACACAAAGCTGTTCTTGGCCGTCCTCGCTGACCCAAATCGGCAGAGGAGCACCCCAGTAACGCTCGCGTGAGAGCGCCCAGTCGACGTTGTTTTCCAACCACTTGCCAAAGCGACCGTTTTTGATGTGCTCGGGATACCAGTTGATCTTCTGGTTGTTAGTTAGCAGTTTGTTCTTGACCGCCGTAGTACGGATATACCAGGAGCTCTTAGCGTAGTAAAGCAGTGGTGTGCCGCAGCGCCAACAAAAGGGATAGGCGTGTTTAACCCGCGTTTCGCGGTAGAGCAGCCCCCGATCCATAAGGTCTTGGGCGATAGCCTCGTCGGCTTTTTTAAAGAACTGTCCGGTATAGGGGCCTCGTGTCTCGCGGCTGTCCGGCGCCATGACCTCGGGATAGACCTCACCGGCGAGATCAACGGAGAACAACGTGGGCAAGTCGTACTGTTTGCCGACTTCCAGGTCGCCATAGGCCGGAGCGATGTGCACCACACCGGTACCGTCATCAAGGCTGACAAAATCGTCGGCGATAATCCGAAAACCTTTAGTCAAGTCCTCGCCCGCCGGGGCGCGGCCTTGCAAGATGGGTTCGTAACTCAGGCCAATTAGCGCTGCTCCCTTTACCGTTTTGAGTATCTGGTACTGGCCTTCACCAAAGACGCTGTCGGCCAGTTCGGTGGCCATGATGTAAAGGTGACGCTCAACTTCCTGCCCGTAGGCTGCAGGGGCTTCTAACAGGCTGTAGCTCGCCTCGGCTTTTACGGCCAGTGCGGTATTGGCGGCCAGAGTCCAGGGGGTGGTGGTCCAGGCCAGGACATAAACTTTGCGTGTGTCAGCGGCGTCGAGCAGCCCCAGTTGTACGAGTTTGTCTTTGTATGCAGGGAATTTTGGCCAGACCGAGGGGTCATCGACATCGTCCTCAAAACCCAGCGAGACCTCGTGATCCGCCAAGCTGGTATTACAGCGCGGGCAGTGCATGGTGACCTTATAATACTCAAAAAGCAAATCACGATCCCACAAGGATTTCATCACCCACCAGCAGGACTCGATATAGCTGTTCTCATAGGTTATATAAGGTTTGTCTAAGTCAAGCCAGAAACCGATGCGCTCGGTCATATCATTCCATTCCTGGATGTATTCAAAGGCCGACTCTTTGGCGAGCTTGTTAAACTCTGCGATGCCGAAGTCTTCGATATCCTTTTTACCTGAAAAACCGAGTTTCTTTTCGATTTCCAGCTCTACTGGCAGCCCGTGGGTGTCCCAGCCGCCTTTGCGCCCCACGCGGTAACCCTGCATGGTTTTGTATCTGGGGAACAAGTCTTTAAAGGCGCGAGAGATGACGTGGTGTACCCCCGGTTGGCCATTAGCCGTCGGCGGCCCCTCGTAAAACACGTAATTGCCCTGTGGAGCTTCTTTGTGCAGGGATTTTCTAAAGATGTCGTGCTCTTTCCAGAACTCGATTACTGCTTGCTCGAGCCCTGGGAAACTGGCTTTACCAACCTCTTTAAACATAATTCGCAGGAAGACAAAAAATCTAAAGAAAAAAGCTGTTTCTTTAGTTGATTTTCTCTCCCCAACCTCCTTTCTGAGGCAAATAAAAACGCCCCAGATGCTTAATAACGCATTGGGACGCTTATTAGCGTGGTACCACCCAACTTCGTACACAGCTTGCGCTATATACCTCATAGCACTACCCCCTGCTGAGGAGAGTGCCCCGCTGTAACGCGCGGAACGCGGCTTCGTCTACTCAGATACTGGCAACTAAGGTTTTGCCTGTTCCTTTCGGGAAGCAGCTCGGGGAGGATTTTCACTGTGGTCGTGTTACTGGTCTCTCACCATCACCAGCTCGCTCTTAACCGTGCCGACAGTTACTCGTTCCCGTCATCGCCCAGGTCAGCCAGACGCTTTACATCTTGGCGCAAACCTGCATATACTAGAGATTAGCAGCAGGTTTTACCGCAAGTCAACAAGCCACGCTGCCGTTTCCAGCAACAACTTGGGTCTGCTTAAGCTAGAATCCCTTAAATGCTGAAATTAATGAGCCCAAGTGCTTAGTTTAGCGCCGAAGTTCGCTGCTGCCACGGCAAGCCTGCTTTCGATTATTTTGAAACTCTTTTTTACTATCGGTAAAGTTGTGTTAGAACAGCTACTGGATCAATTACATAATCAGGATTAGGAGTATTTACGATGGATTTATATCTGGATACCGCTGAAGTTTCGGAAATCCGTGAGCTTGCAGCTTGGGGTGTTCTTTCCGGAGTGACGACCAACCCCAGCCTGGTGGCCAAATCAGGGCGTTCCCAAGCTGAAGTCATTCAGGAAATAACCAGCATTGTCCCGGGCCCTATTTCAGCCGAGGTGCTCAGTACCGAGCCCCAGGGCATGATCGCCGAAGGGCGCAAGCTCGCCAAGATTGCCGATAACGTGGTGGTAAAAGTTCCGCTGATTCCATCTGGCCTAGAGGCTTGCAGCGTGCTGGCTTCCGAAGGTGTCAATGTCAACGTCACCCTGTGCTTTAGCGCCAACCAGGCGATTTTGGCTGCCCAGGCCGGCGCTTGGTGTGTGAGTCCCTTTATAGGGCGCCTTGACGACATCAACGAAGACGGTATGCAGACCGTGCGTGACATCGTCGAAGTCTATCGCGTTCAGGGTTATGCTACCCGCGTCTTGGCCGCAAGTATTCGCCACAGCAATCATGTGACCCAGGCCGCTTTGGCCGGTGCAGATATCGCCACCATGCCTGCAAAAGTACTGCGCATGATGGTTAAACATCCGCTTACCGAGCAGGGCTTGGAGAAGTTCTTAGCGGATTATCGTAAATCCCAGGAAGAGGCGGAGGCCTAGTTATGAGCCCACGCGTACGCAAACCGGATGCGGAGGCCGCTGTGGCCGAAGTCGAGCCTAACGAAACTGCAGTTGAAACCGCGGTAGAAACTGCAGAAAAACCCAAACGCCGCATGCGCAAAGCAACAAGTCGCAAGGCGAGCAGCGAGACCGAAACTGAACCGGAGACCATGATAGAAACCACGCCGGAAGACTCAGAACTTTCTGAAGAAGCCAAACCGGAGAAGCGAAAGACCAGTCGAGGTCGTCGCAAAAACAAAACTGCTGAGGCTAAAGCGGAAAGTGAAGCAAAGACCAACGAATCTGAAAGTGACGGCGTCGAAACCAATCCGGAGGCAACAGAAAACGGAACTCAGGCGCAGCAGAAAAGCGCTCGTGGTTTGCGCTCGCGCGGAGCCCGTGGCAACCAGCGCAAGCCAAGCCTGAACTATCGCGATCTGCAATCCAAAATCCTGCCCGAGCTTCACTTGTTGGCCAAAGAAGTTGGGCTTAGTGACTACCGGCAGATGAACAAAGACGATCTGACCATTGCTATTTTGGAACGCAGCTCAGAGGGTGAAGGTTTAAAACTGGTCCAGGGTTATCTGGAGATTTCCTCGGATGGTTATGGCTTTTTACAGGAATCGCTGCTGCAAAATGATACTCGTTCGGTGATTGTTTCGGCAGGGCTTATCAAGCAATTTAAGCTAAGAACCGGCGACTTTATCCTTGGTAAGGCCCGTCGACCACGCGATAACGAGCGTTATGGCACCTTGATTCGGGTCGAGGCGGTAAACGGTGTCGATCCCTTTCAGGCTTCCAAGCGTCCGCGCTTTGACGACCTGGTGCCGACCTTTCCCGAGCGCCGCATCAAACTCGAAACCAGTCAGGGTGAAGTATCGACGCGGGTGATTGATTTATTGGCGCCCATTGGCCGGGGCCAGCGTGGTCTGATCGTGGCGCCGCCTAAAGCCGGTAAAACCACCCTCCTTAAAAAGGTTGCCAACGCCGTCATCACCAACGAGTCGGACATAAAAGTCATCGTGCTCTTAGTGGATGAACGTCCCGAGGAAGTGACCGATTTTCGCGAGTCGGTAACCGGAGTTGAAGTGGTTGCCAGCACCTTTGATGAGCCGCCGGCTAATCACATTCGCGTTGCCGAATTTGTACACGAGCGCGCCCGCCGCATTGTTGAAGACGGTGGTCATGTGATGATCTTGCTCGATTCGATTACCCGTTTGGCTCGAGCCAACAACTTAGTAACGCCTCCCACCGGTCGCACTCTTTCAGGCGGTCTGGATTCCAGCGCCCTACACTGGCCCAAACGCTTTTTAGGTGCGGCGCGCAATATCCGGGGTGGCGGCAGCCTGAGCATCTTGGCTACGGCGCTGGTGGAAACCGGCTCACGCATGGACGACGTGATCTTCGAAGAGTTCAAGGGCACCGGCAACATGGAACTTCACTTGAGCAGAAAACTCGAAGAACGACGGATTTTCCCCGCTATCGACATCCTCAAGTCGGGGACACGCCGTGAAGACCTCTTGTTGGGTGAAGAAATCCTGGCCAAGATGTGGCTTCTGCGCAAGGTGATCAGCGACATGGACCCGGCGGAAGCCATGGATATGTTGCTGTCGCGACTTAACCGTACCAAGAGTAATGAGGAGTTTTTAGCTACTTTGGGCCAGGGCTAGTGCTAGGCTTTTAAGCCTAAGCGCATGGCCCGGTTATTGTTTATCGCTCTGCTAAATATTTTGCCCTGGGCATTAGCTCAGGAGGCGAACTATACGGTGCGTGCCGGTGACACACTCATGGGCATTGCATGGCAATTTGATATGACGGTTGCCGAGCTAAAACAGCTAAATGCCCTTTCTAGTGATCTTATTCGGGTAGGGCAGCGCTTACGCTTGTCCACTGAGCAAGCTGACGAAGCCGTCTTGCAGCCTTATACGGTCAGTTCGCAAGACAGCTTGACGGGTTTAGCAGAGCGCTACCAGATTGAAGTAGCGCTCATTAAAGAACTAAACCCCGGACTGGGCGACACGCTCACAGAAGGCATGAAATTGCGCCTTCCTTCTAAACCCGGGCGCACCATAACTATGGTAGCAGGCGACAGTTTGCTTAGTCTGGCCTTGCAAAATGGTTTGTCACCGGAAGAACTCACCAGGGTTAATGGTCTAAATGATCTGGGTGCGGCTTCGCCCGGTTTGGTACTTTTTATTCCGGAGAGAACTGCTACCGATAACACAGCGGTTCTTACGGCTCTGAGCAGCTCTGCTCAGCCACGTGAGCGTTTACTTTCACAGCAGCGCAGCCTCATGAATAACGTCGTGGAGCAGCTTAGTCGTTACGAGCCTCCCGGCCCAGAATATCTCTGGCCGCTGACTGTAAAGGGACGCATCAGTTCGCCTTATGGTCGCCGCAACCTCTCAGTGGCGGGCAATACCTTTCATGCCGGTCTGGATATCGCCGTGCCCAGCGGCATGCCGATTTTAGCGACCCGTGGCGGTGTGGTCAGCAGGGCCGCTTGGGGTGGTACTTACGGCTATGTCGTTTATGTGGACCACCCGGATGGCAGTCAGACGCGCTACGCGCACATGAGCCGCATCCTGGTTGAGCCGGGTCAGTTCGTAAGCCAGGGAGAGAACTTGGGTTTGGTGGGCAATACCGGTGCTTCGACCGGGCCGCATTTGCATTTCGAGTTGCGTTTTAATGGCCGCGCGGTTGATCCTATCGCCTATCTGCCCCAATAGTGGTTAGTAGTTGATGGTAGGTGGGAAACCCTCTACTTTCCACTTTTCACTTTACCTCAGCAAGCACAGACAAGCCCCAAGCTTGCCGCTAGACTCTAGTTGGTGGCAAAAGTATTGATCATTGATGACGAGTTGCATATCCTCAAGCTGCTTTCGCTCAAGTTTCAGCTTGAGGGTTTTGAGGTGTTGTCGGCGACTACTGCTGCTGAGGGCATTGAACTTGCCTTAGCGCAGCGGCCCGACCTCGTCATCTTGGAATGGCGTTTGCTCAATGAGACGGCCATTACCGTGGCCGAGCGCTGGCGTGATATGGCGCTTAGTGCCACCACACCGGTAATTGTCTTAAGTGCTCGAGCCGATAACAGTAATGAACTTAATCTTTTGCCCGAAGGCATGACTCAGATATATAAACCGTTCAGACCCAGCCAACTGCTAGCTTTGGCTCGGCAGTATGTATAATTACGCCTTAACCTTCTCACCTCAGTAGCTTGTGTAGCTTTTGTTTGATGTGATGCCAGCTGAGCACAACTTGCTGGTATGATAATTCCGTGTAATTTACCTGGAATTGACGGGATTGATATGAATGCCAGCGTTTGGTTGGTGATTAAAGGAGAAGGTCATGTGGGTCTCAACACGGGCACAGTATGGAATGCGGGCGCTTGTTGAAATTGGGCTAAGGGGTGATGAGCCGACCAGCCTTAAATTTGTTTCGGAACGTCAGAACATCAGCCAGCACTATCTTGAGCAAATTGTGGCGGTCTTGCGCCGGGCCGGGATTGTGGAATCGGTCCGGGGCGCTCATGGTGGTTACCGCCTGGCTCGCCCGCTAGACGAGGTGACGGCACTGGAAGTAGTGGAACTGATGGAAGGCAGTGTCGCGCCGGTCAGTTGTATTGAAGATTCCGAGAATTGTGTCCGGGTTGGCAACTGTTCTACCGAAGGTTTGTGGCGCAAGCTGGATTTAGCGGTGCGTGCCGTTTTGGGTGGCACCACTCTTGCCGATTTAGTGGCAGAGCGGCAGCTTTTGCAGCTCGAGCCCCTGCCCGAACAGTTTGCCGGTCTAAACTGAGCGGTGGGGTATCAGTGAGCACAAGCAACAACATTTTTTCATCTGTTTACATGTTGATACTTTTGTAAAACGCCTTAGGCGGTATCAGTTTCGGATGAACAATGCCAATTATTCATCCGGCATATGAGGTTTTGTGAACGTTTATCTTGACTATGCTGCGACCACGCCGGTAGACAGCCGGGTCTTAGCGGCAATGATGCCCTATCTAGGGGACGAATTCGCCAATCCTTCGAGTCTTCACCAGATGGGGCAGCGTGCCCGGCGCGGCGTTGAGCAGGCCAGGGAACAGGTCGCTGCGGCAATTGGCGCAAACCCGCGTGAGATTGTCTTTTGCTCCGGTGCTACCGAAGCTGATAACCACGCTCTAAGAGCCATTGCCGAACTGCATTCGGGCAAACACATCATCACCAGCAAGCTCGAGCACTCCGCGGTGCTTACCACCTGCAAATATCTTGAGCAGCGGGGCTACGCCGTTAGCTATCTTGAGCCAGATGCAGGTGGTGTGATTTCGGCCCAGGCAGTCAAAGCAGCGCTGCGCCCCGATACAGTTCTGGTAGCTTTGATGCTGCTTAATAACGAGACCGGGATCATCACCGATATTCCTGCTATCAGCAAACTAGCGCATGAAGCCGGTGCTCTGGTTTTTTCTGATGCCGTGCAGGCCTTGGGCAGCATGCCCCTTGATGTTAATGAACTCGGGGTAGATTTGCTTAGCCTTTCCGCTCACAAGGTGTACGGGCCCAAAGGTGCTGGGGTGCTTTATGTTAGGCCCGGACTCGAGCTCCCCTCACTGCTTTTAGGGGGCGAACAGGAACGGGGTTTGCGAGCCGGAACGCTAAACACGGCGGCGATTGCAGGCATAGGCATGGCGGCCCAGCTAGCCCAGACAGAGCTTAAGACCCACGCGGCAGAACTAAAAGCCTTGCGCGACTATTTTGAAAGCATGATCTTAGAGCTAGAAGGGGTCAGCCGCAACGGCGCTGCGGAATTTCGCGGCCCCAAACACCTCAATGTGATGGTGGCCGCCGCCGATGGTGAGGCCTTGCTCATGGGTTTGGACGCGTTTGGAGTTTATGCCAGTGCCGGTTCGGCCTGTGCGGCGGGAACTCTAGAGCCAAGCCACGTGCTCTTGGCTATGGGTTTGAGCGCTGAGCAGGCGCGCTCGAGCCTGCGCTTTTCCTTTGGTCGGGGTCTGAGCCGGGAACAATTGACTTATGCAGCTGAGCGTTTTGCCGAAGTGGTAGAGCGTTGTCGCCGCTACAGCTAAAGAGCGTTTCAGTATTATTGACAGTCGTCATAGCATTTCTAAAAAACACTCCTGACAAAGTGTTAGGTGTAAGGGGTTATGCTAATTCTGATTGTGGTTATGTTTGATGCAAAGGCTATCAATAACATCCGAGCAGTGCCGACGCAGTAAAGACTGATTCCGAGTAGAAATAAAGGTAGTCAGCCAAAATCAACCAGAATGAAAAGGACTATGGTTACTAGACGTTAATCTTCTCCCCTGTAAGTGTCCTAAGCCGTCTTGCGGCGCTGCGCCTTATCCAAAATTTGCTGCGGGCTATCCAGCATCTTAGCGTCAATCATCAGGCTGGCAAGGTCACTGCCGGGTACTTCATACATTAGCTCGAGCAGTGTTTTTTCCAGTACCGAGCGCAAGCCGCGTGCCCCGGTACCCCGGTCTTTGGCCCGGCGGGCCACCTCAAAAAGCGCGCCTTCGCTAAAGTTGAGATCGACGCCTTCAAGAGCAAATAGTTCACGATATTGCTTAACCAGAGCGTTGCGCGGTTTGGTCAAGACGCTAACCAAGGCTTCGAGGCTCAAATCATGAAGTCTTACATTTATGGCCAGTCGGCCAATCAACTCCGGGATCAGTCCAAACTTCATGAGGTCTTCAGGGATGATTTCAGTGTTTTTAATCAGCTCGTCATTGCCGGGGTCAGCAGTGCGCTGGAAACCGACCTTGGACACATCAACACGGTTGCACAAGATGTCCTCTATGCCTTCAAAGGCGCCACCGCAAATAAACAGGATATTGCCGGTATTAACCGGTATCAATTCTTGATGCGGATGCTTGCGCCCACCCTGCGGAGGGACATAGGTGATAGTCCCCTCGATGATTTTTAGCAAAGCTTGTTGTACACCCTCGCCCGAAACATCCCGGGTGATGCTCACCCCTTCCGATTTGCGGGCGATTTTGTCAATCTCGTCAATATAAATGATGCCCCGCTCGGCGGCTTCAACATCATACTCGGCGGTTTGCAGCAGTCGCAGGATGATGTTCTCAACGTCGTCACCGACATATCCCGCTTCGGTTAGGGTGGTGGCGTCGGCAATGGCGAAGGGAACCTGTAAAACCTTGGCCAGCGTTTGAGCCAAGAGAGTCTTGCCGGTGCCGCTCGAGCCCAACATGAGAATATTGGCCTTTTGCAGCTCGGAATCAGGATGCTGTATCCGCCGATAATGATTAAAGACCGCTACGGCAAGCGTTCGCTTTGCCACTTCCTGCTCAATCACATAAGAGTCAAGCTGGGCTTTTATTTCCCGGGGTGTGGGCAGCCGCCTGGGCAACGTAGATTTTGAGGGCGCGGTATCCAGAACATCAGAAATACGTTCTACGCAGTCATTACAGATATGGGTCATGCCGTTTTCAGCAGCGACCAAATGCCTCACCTCGGCATGGGTACGACCACAAAAATTGCAGCGTGGCTGCGCCATCTTAGTCACCCTTAATGCCAGCGAGTTGGCCGCCGGCTTGAGTAAAGCGCATTGCCTGGCGTGGTTTGATTACCAGATCGATGATGCCATAATCTCTAGCTTCCTCAGCGGACATATAATAGTTCCGGTCTACGTCGATACTAACCTGCTCGATTGGTTTGCCGGTGTGCCTTGACATTATCTCTAAGAAAACTTCTTTGGTACGCACCAGTTCCCTGGCCTCAATTTCAATATCGCTGACCTGCCCCGAAATACCGCCTCCACCGATCAGCGGTTGGTGAATCATGATGCGAGAGTGGGGAAGAGCATGCCGCTGGCCGTTTTCACCCGCTAATAGCAGCAAAGAACCCATTGAGGCTGCTAAACCAACGCAGATGGTGTGAACGGGCGCACTGATAAATTGCATGGTGTCGTAAATAGCCAGACCAGCATCTACAGCGCCACCCGGACTGTTGATATAAAGCTGAATCGGCTGCTCGGCGGATTGCGACTCCAAAAGTATTAACTGGGCAACAATGACGTTGGCCACCTCTGCATCAATAGGGGAGCCAAGAAAGATAATCCGCTCCTTGAGTAAGCGGCTATAAACGTCATAGCTGCGCTCACCTCTACCGGTTTGCTCAATAACGTAGGGTATGAGAGGCATCTAAAGCTCCTTTGTTTAAACCTGACTGAAAAAAATAACCCTGCACAGCTCTAGTATTTTACGCTTTTTTAGCGTATGCCGTTAGCAGGGTCACGAAATTGCTAGTACTGCTTATTCCTCTACCGCTTTGCTCTCCTCGCTGGCCTCATCTGCCGACTCTGCTGCGACCTCTTCTTTTGCAGCGTCTTGTGTGGCGCTATCCTCACCGAGGAGTTCTTGCAAGGTTTCCCTTACGGCCTTATCGCGCGTAAGCATAAAGCGATAGTTGTTCAGCCAGTCTTGCCCCAAGTCTTTTCTTAAGCGGTTGACGGTTTTATTCTCATGCTGAGCAAGATGGTTCAGAGCGTCATTAAACTCTTCATTCGAGATGATGGTGCCGCGCTGATCCAGTAGCTTTTCTAAGACCAGATCGCGCTTTGCTCCAGTTAAAGCTGTCTTGTCCAGTTCGCTGTCGAAAGTTTCGCGTTCACCGTTTTCGTCAAGTTGCTCGATATAGGCCTTTAAGGTTAGACCACGCTTTTTTAGATCCTGACTTAAGTTCTCGAGCAGATGCCGTTTGCGATGACTGATCAGGCTTTTAGGGACTTCAAATTCACTTTCGGCGGTGAGCTTATCAATAAATTCTTCGCGCTGCGCTTCAAAGGTCTCCTGATCGAGTTGCGCTTGTAAGCTCTTGCGAATTTGCCCGGTGGTTTCTTCCCAGCTATCAAAGCCCAGGGTTTTAGCAAAGTCATCGTCAACTTCGAGTTTGTCTTTTTCCTTGATGTCGCGGATAACTACGTTCAGAACAACACCCTTGTCTTCTGGTGAATTCGCCTCGTTTTCTGTTTCGTTGTCTGCCTCGGTGTTTTCGCTCGCTGCTTCTGTTTCGCTCTGCGCTTCAGCTTTTCTCTCGGGGCCGTCCAAAGTCAGGGCAATCTCATCGCCGCTACTCTTACCTAAAAACTGCGCTGCAAAAGACTCGTCAACTTTCTCAAGATCAATGGGCATGGTGCTGCCGGCTGTCTCGCCCAGCGATTCGATAATCAGATAATCTCCGGGTTCAACAGGGCGCTCGACTGGAACCAACGTGGCATAATCGCGACGCAGCGACTCGACGGTCTCATTTATCTGCTCTTCAGACACCGCTTGTTTTTCGGTGTCAATGACGATATCTTCAAGCTTGGGTAAATCAAATTCGGGGTAGAGGTCAACTTCAACCTCGAAGCTGTAGTCCTGATTTTCAACCGGTTCATGAGCGTGAAAATGAACGTGAATTGGCGTTAGTTCCAGTTCGCTGACCGCCTGAGGATAATAAATGTCTAAGAGCTCGTCTCTGACCTCTTGGGCTAAGGTTTCTTTACCGATGCGCGCCTTGATTACGCCGATGGGCGCTTTGCCAGGGCGGAAACCCGGCACCTTTACTTCCCGGGCAAGTTTGCGCGTGATAGTTTCGTAGGTTTTATCTACTTCTGTAGCGGGAATACTGACAGAAAATTTTGCTCTAACTGCTTCACGTTCGATGAGTTGCGTTTGCATGCTTTCTCCTATTACGCCTGATTCTACATAGCCGCTTAAGCGGCAGAACTCTTTAGTCTAACCGATTTGCCTAAGCGGCGTTAAGGCGCAGTTTATAAAAAAGGGCAAGCCGGAATTTCTAAGATCACGGGCTTGCCTGGATGGTGCGAGGAATGGGACTTGAACCCACACACCCGAAGGTACTAGATCCTAAATCTAGCGCGTCTACCAATTCCGCCATCCTCGCACAAAGCTAGCAGCTATAAATATAGCTGCGTCTTTGTTTATTTAGAGGCAAAGCTGCAAATAAATCGCCGATAACACCTCTAAAAAATTGGGGTGGATGATGGGATTTGAACCCACGACCCCCGGAACCACAATCCGGTGCTCTAACCTACTGAGCTACATCCACCATAATCGCTGCACCCAGCTGATAATACCAGCAAATGCTTGCTGATACCAGGCCGGTTACTGGTGCGCTTGGAAGGACTCGAACCCTCGACCTATCGCTTAGAAGGCGACTGCTCTATCCACCTGAGCTACAAGCGCAAGCGCTTAGACCCGCAGTTTGGCGCATGTTTGCGCCAAGTAGAGCGAGTGAGCCGGAAAACACTTTGACATGCCCTGGCTTACTCGCTCCGAACTTGGAGAATTGCTTTTAACAATTCTCAAGGGCAACCTTGGAGCGGGAGACGAGATTCGAACTCGCGACATACAGCTTGGAAGGCTGTCACTCTACCAACTGAGTTACTCCCGCAAGCTCCCAGAGGTATAATTTATGTTACATCAAAAATAATACCTCTGTAATATTGGTCGGGGCGGCTGGATTCGAACCAACGACCCCCTGCTCCCAAAGCAGGTGCGCTACCAGACTGCGCTACGCCCCGTCCTAGGCAGTTTTATCCGCCTTTGGAAGCGAGTGGGATGTCCTGTTTAGATGGTCACACCCTTGCTTCCGAAAAAGCATTCTATGATATAGCCTGCTAAAAGTAAACCTTTTTGGGAGTGGATAGAGATGTTTAGGGTGAGTAGCTTGCCTGGTGACGTTTGTGTCTAAAAAATGTGCTCGTTAACCCAACAAATGCCCACAAAGCCTAGCTAATGGTCAATAAGAACATTTAGATAAGTTGGCCATGGACTAGGTATATAAGCTGAGTTCGTGTAAAATGCAGGCGTGTCAGAACCTCCCAGTTTTTGGCTGCTTTTTGCAGCCCGACCCAACAATCCAGAAATAATCAGAAATTTTAGTTTGACTGATACCAACTGGTTGCTGTTAGGATTGCTGGCTTTGTTAGTCAGTGCTTTGTTCCGCGCCGGTTTAGTGGCGCTGGCGCAGCAAACCGTTCCCACGTTGCAGATATCAAGGCGACTTGGACAACTGAGTAAGACTTCGCAGACTTTATACAGCTTGCAACTGGGACGCGTTTTAGCCGGTATGGTGTTTGTTTGGTTGCTGGCACCTTTGTTATTTGAGTTTCTTTGGAAGAAATTTTCTGCGCTGTCCGGGGCGGTCCCGTTGACCTTTGTGCTGACTTTAATTATATTGACGCTGCTTTATCTTATCCTTGCCGAGCGTGTGCCGGATGAACTGGCTAAGGCTCGAGCCAAATCGATTCTAACTGTTTTGGCCTTTCCTTTTAGGCTCTGGCAGATAGTCGTTTATCCGTTGGTTAAAGGGTTAATAGGGCTCGAGCACCTAATTTTGCGCCAATCGCAAGAAGACCTCCAAGCCACTGAGGATAATGTCAAACGTTTGCTTGATGAGGGCTCGAGCCGCCTAGGCGAGCACGAACAACAACTCATCGGTAATGTCATTGACTTTGGCGATACCGCCGCCCACGAAATGATGGTGCCGCGCCCCGATGTCACCTGGATATCTACCGAGCAGAGCATTGAGCAGGTGTTTAAGCAGGTCGCCCAAAGCGGTCACACACGCTTTCCAGTTTGCGAAGGCAGTCCTGATGCGGTAATCGGCTATTTACATGCCAAAGACTTGGCCTTTGCCCAGTTGGACAAACAACCCGGCAAAATTGACCTAAAAGACTTGACGCGTCCGGTGTCATTTGTGCCTGAATCGGCTAAGGCGACGAACCTGCTACACCGTTTTCAGCAAGAAGGCTCACATCTGGCGGTTGTGGTGGATGAGTTTGGCGGCATGTCGGGCATCATCACCTTAGAAGACTTGTTAGAAGAACTTGTTGGTGAGATTCGCGATGAGTTTGACGATGAAGAACTGGAAATAGAGCGACTTGGCGGTGGCGATCTTTTAGTCGATGGAGCATTGCGCTTAGAAGACCTTGAGGAAGTTTCCGGACTGGCTTTTGGTGAAGTCGAAGAAGAAACGGTGGGTGGTTTTATCTTTGGCCGCTTGGCGCGAGAGGTCAAACCGGGCGACGAGATAAGGATTGAAGGCGCATTTTTGCGGGTCGAAGCCGTGGAAGGCTTGCGAGTTACCCGTGTGCGGGCTATGTTGCCGCAAAAATCCGCACAGTCAGCAGACTCCGCCCAGGGTGATATTGCCAGCTCGGCCCAGGCTTTTTTAAATGCGCCCGAGCTTGGCTCGGAATCCGGCTAAGCTTTTTGCAAGCGCACGCCGGAAACAGACTCCTGGAAGATGTCTTCGACCTGTTGCGCCATCGTGTCTTCGCCTAGCAAATGCTGGCGTAAAAAGGCCAGAGCCACGTGTTTGATGATGTCGTTAACCCTTTCTTTGTCCCAAACCGGATCACTGCAATGTTCCCAGGCTTCACTAGTCTGACGCGTTGCCGGCAAGCAGGGGTTGGTAAAGATATTATGCCCGCCACGCTCAAAAACCAGCAGATGTTTTTCTGCTGATGACACTTCCTGAAAGACTCTTAGGGCGTCGCGCCGATAAGGTGCTACGGCGTCTAGCTCCCCGACGGCGACAAATAAAGGCAGCGAAACCTGGGGCAGATTCAAAATCGGCGCATTCCAGGGGGCCATGACTAAGGCTGCTTTTAATCTGGCGTCGCCCTGAAAACCTAAGTTCTTGCCCCGAGCGGGCTCGAGCATGTCCTGAAAATCCAGGGCAAAGGCAATGTTGCTTTTCTGGTCGAGTAAACAGGCCTCTTTTAATTGCTCAAAATCAAGCCCGGCCCCACAACTGGCCAAAGCCGTATAACCACCAAAGGAATAGCCGATGATAGCGGCATTTTCTGTGTCGGCCACCTCAGAAAAACGCTTTTGCCGAGCTAGCTCACTCAAAACAAAAGACACATCAAGCGGTCTGTCGAGCAGGCCTGAAACGTAAGCCTGATCTTCGCGGTCGCCGTAGGTCATCTTGGTAAAATCGATGGCGGCCACCACGAAACCGTGTGAGGCCAGGTGCTCACAGAGATAAGTCGATTGCAGCCGCGAACCCGGTGCGCCGTGGGCATAGATTACTACCGGGGCGGTCTGCGCGGTTATCGGGGCGTCGCGCAAGGCGCGTCCCCCGAAACTGACAGGTTCGGCCACGCCCAACCAGGGAATGTTCTTATAGACTTCGTTCGCCTCTTGCCTCTGCTTACCGTCAGTAGGGTACCAGACCTCGACTATTAGGGGTCTTTGGCGACTTTCGTCTTTTAGTTTAAGCGTAGTAACACCTATGGCACGGCTGCCGGGCTGTGACAGTGCAAGGCTGTCGGGGCGGGGCAGAGGGTCGGGCAAATTAAGCATAAAACCTCGCTAATAAGCCGCCAGTTCGTTTAGGGCCAGCATCGTCCAGTAGCGGATTTCGGTGGTGAGCTCGAGCTCTTTTAACCTCTTGATATCAAACCAACCCAGGCTGGGGTCGGCCTCTAAGAGATAGCCGTCATAGCTGCGTACGGGCGTGGCGAAATAGATAAGATCGATGTGTTCATGACCAGGGTAAATCTGCTCGAGCTGCACCCCTCGGGGGCGGATAAGCTGATAGGGGTCATCAATCGGCAGAGCCCTTTCACCGACAAGTTCTATCTCAACACCGGATTCTTCATATACCTCGCGCACGGCTGCTTCGTCTGGGAGTTCGTTTGCGTCAATATGCCCGCCACAGGGCAGCCAGATGTTCATCTTCTTGTGCTGATGCAGCATAACCTGCTGACGCCAGACGACAAAGGCGGTGGCGGTAAAGTCGCGGGTAAGCTTAGTTTTGGGTACAGTCATAGAATTCCCCGTCAAAATACTGTCATTGACCTTAACTGGTGGCTTCAACAGACACAATCCGGCTGGCTGCTATTGCGCCATCAGCAGTGGAATGGCCTCAGAACGGTATCCCTTGACTACACCATAGAGCGTGTGCGGCGTGGCCGTCTCGATAGTTACGTCATAAAGACCTAAGCTCTCTAGCTGATTTTTGGGCACCAGAACCGTATGATTCTGATCGCTGTGACCCACGGCGTAGTCGCCGCTACTAGCTATTTCTTTGACGAGCACGCGCAAGTCACGGCCTAGCCAGCGCTGGTTTTTGACATGTGACCAGTGTTTTTGCCGCTCTATCAGGCGTTGCAAGCGTTCACTCTTGAGCTCGCGTGGCAAGTCATCGAAATGCTTATAAGAAGGCGTGCCAGGGCGCGCTGAATACATAAACATATAAGCCGCGTCGTACTGCACTTCTTCATACAGAGTTAGCGTTTGCTCGAAGTCTTCCTCGCTTTCGCCGGGGAAGCCCACGATGATATCGGTAGACAGCACCACATCAGGGATTTTTTCCTTGATTTCACGCACGATCTCTAAATAGCGCCCTCGTTTGTATTCGCGGGCCATGCGCCTGAGCACGCGGTCGCTGCCTGACTGCACTGGCAAGTGAATGTATTTGCAGATATTGTCGGTTTCGGCAATGGCGTCGATGATATCCGAGCTGAAGTTCATGGGATGACTGGTGGTGAACTTGACGCGGGGAATGCCCGTTTGGGCAACCAAACGCAAGAGTTCGGCAAAAGAAGGCAAACCAGGAACACCCAGACCATAAGAATTGACGTTTTGACCCAGCAGATAGATTTCCTGCACACCGGCAGCCTGCATGGCCTCGGCTTCCAGCATGATTGATTCTAAGGGGCGGCTGACTTCCGGCCCACGCGTGGTGGGTACAATACAGTAAGTGCAGTGGTGATTGCAGCCGCGCATGATGGTCAAAAACCCGGTGAGGCTGTTAGGGGCAGGAGTGATGTGGGTGGCTAAGTCTTCTTTAAAATCAAGGCTCGCAAACGCGGGATTACCGGCCTCAAGCGCTTCTATAGCGGGCAGGATGTCGGTGATGGCGCCGGGGCCGATGAGGATATCCACCTCAAACTTTTTGGCGATTTCCTGACCCTCATCTAGCTGCGCTAAACAACCCATCAGCCCTACGGCTAAGTTGCGCCCGGCACGTTTTTCCTTGCGCAGTTCGCCGAGCAAGGTCACGACCTTCTCGACTGGTTTGCCCCGCACTGCGCAGGTATTTAAGAGAATCAAGTCGGCGTCGCTCGAGCTATCTACTACCTGATGACCGCCTGCGACCAATTCTGACAAAATGGTGTTGCTGTCATATTCATTCATCTGACAGCCATAAGTTATGACGTGGGCTCGTATTTCAATCACTCCCTGAATTAACTAAGTGGGGATGCTGCTTTTTGCAAAGCCAGCAGAGTAAGCGTTAGTTTAGCATGCCGTTTTGCCCTAAGGTTATGCCCTGGCTTTGCAGGTAGACCTATAAAGGTAATGATTGATTGTAGTGGTGGATGAAGAACCAGATAGCACCAATATGGTTTTGGAGTTTTTTGGAGAAAGAGAGTGTTTTCCTGACTAAGCGCGAACAACGTTGTCTTAAAGTGTTATTGAAA